>JBCBUN010000019.1:0-12287 GCA_039818145.1 Pseudomonadota bacterium | reverse complement strand
AGATGCAGCAGTCATGGGTGATCCGGATGTGGCAACGGCAAAAGGGCTGGCGCCGCACGCGTGCAAATCACCAGCCCTTTTCTCTTATCAGGTTGCGCGCCACTCCGGAACGCGCCGTCCTCTCGACATTGCAGAGTTTACTGCGCCAGCCACGCATTGAAGCGCTGTTCAAGCTCGTCATTGTAATCGGCCCAGAACTCGTAATCGTTCTGCAGTCCGTTGGCGAGGCGCTCCGGTGTCGTCGGCATGTGGGATTTCATGTCCACATCCGGATATTCCGCGTGCGCACCAACCAATTCGAGGGCTGATTTGCGCGACGGGCCATAGGCGATCCAGCTTGCCTGGCCTGCAAGTCCCTCTGTTGAGGTGGCAAAGGACACAAAATCCATGGCCGCATCGAAATTCTTGCCGCCCTTGGGCAGAACCCACAGGTCAAGGTCCCAGATCTGCCTGTCCCAGATGATCTCAAAAGGCTGCTTTTCGGCAATCTGTGCATTGAAAATTCGGCCGTTGAATGCATTGGTCATGACCACTTCCCCGTCGGCCAGAAGCTGCGGTGGCTGTGCGCCCGCTTCCCACCAGATGACCTCATCCTTGATCGTATCAAGCTTGGCAAACGCCCGATCGACACCTTGAGGCGTCGACAAAACTTCATAAACTTTGTCGATGGGAACGCCGTCAGCCATCAAGGCAAACTCGAGATTGAACTTTGGAATCTTCCGAAGCCCACGCTTGCCCGGATAGGTCTCAAGGTCAAACAAGTCATCAAGTGTAGACGGCGCATTCTCAGGGTATTTGGAGGCATCAAAGGCAAACACGCTCGACCACACTGAAATGGGAACCGCGCACTCAAACAATGTGCCGGGCAGGAAGTCCTTGAGCGCCGGTGTGCCATCGGGAGCCGGGGGCAGGGCTGAGTGATCGACCGGAGCCGTCAGGCCTTCATCACACAGGCGCACGGCTTCCGCAGTTTCAACGTCAACCGCGTCCCAGACCACATTCCCGCTTTCCACCTGTGCCTTGATGGGCGCGATGTTACCGTCATAGTCATCCGATTGAAGGATGATGCCGGTGCGCTCGCTGAAGGGTTTGTGAAACCCTTCAATCTGGGCCTTTGTGTAGGCGCCGCCCCAGGACACGATGGTGAGCGTGGTTTCACTGCTCTCCGTCACTTCTTCAATGGGAGCGTCCGGCGTCGCGTCTGCAACGACCGCATCAGGTGTTGCAGGTGCGTCAGCAGCGTCATTGTTGCCGCTGTCACAGGCCGCAAGGCCAAGGGCCATGATGGCAGTTGCGGTCAGTAGCCTGGGCGCAAGCGGTGTGGTGAATGTCATTGCAAGTCCCTCCCCATTGATACGTAAACTCTAGGCCGCAGCCCGCGGGCCATCGGTCTCAAATTCCATGTAGTCGAGCGCATGTGCGTCATCCGCGGACCAGCCGACGCGCACCTTGTCGCCTCGCGCAAGAGGCGTCGAGCCCGCCATGTTGGGCACCTTGACCACAAAATCATCATTGCCGCCAAGCGTCAGGCGGGCGCGCACATGGTCGCCCAGATAAATCAGTTCGCGAACCGTACCCTCAAAGACGTTGTCAAAGGAGGCGGTATCATCCGGGCTTAGAACGTGCACCCTTTCAGGGCGGATGGACAGCAGCGTGCGCGTGCCTGTGTCTCTAACTGCCACAGGCGCCGCGAGCACCAATCCGTTGGAGCCGTCCAGCGCAACAGTCACCTTGCCGTTCACCGTGCCGCGTATCTCTCCAGCCAGCCTGTTGCTCTCGCCAATGAACGACGCCACAAAACTGTTCTGTGGCTCTTCATAGAGCCGGGCCGGCGGGTCAACCTGTTGAATGACCCCGTCATTGAACACGGCAATGCGGTCAGACATCGTCAGTGCTTCGCCCTGGTCGTGCGTCACATAAACGATGGTAATGCCAAGGCTTTCATGCAGTCGCTTGATCTCCAGCTGCATCTGTTCGCGCAACATGCGGTCAAGCGCACCTAGGGGCTCATCCATCAGCACAAGCTTTGGTTCAAACACCAGTGCGCGGGCGACGGCGACACGCTGTTGTTGGCCGCCGGACAACTGCGCGGGCATACGACTGCCGAAGTCCTCGAGCTCCACCATATCCAGGGCATCGGCAACCTTTGTTGCAATCACACCGGGAGCCATGCCGCGGACCTTCAGGGGGAAGGCAAGATTTTCCGCAACCGACATATGGGGAAACAGCGCATAGTTCTGAAACACCATGCCGATGTCGCGCTTGTGTGGCGGCAGAGTGGTGATGGGATCACCATCCAGAAGAATGTCGCCGCCCGTGGGCATTTCAAAGCCGGCGAGCATCATGAGGCAGGTCGTCTTGCCTGAGCCCGACGGCCCCAACAGGGTCAGAAACTCACCGCGGGCAATATCAAGGTCCAGCCCTTTGACCACCAGCGCTTCGCCGTCATAGGTCTTTTGGACGCCGCGAAAGCGGACCAGTGGATCAGCAATGCTGCTGTCAGCTTTTGCGTCCTGTGTCGCCGTCTCAGGCAGCGTCTCGGTGTCCATGGAGCCTCTGTTCGTCAGGCAAATCAGCCAGTTTCGGCGAGCCTAGACGATCGATCCATTGATGCAAGCCGGAAGAGCCGGGACGGTCAGCCGTGCTGACTAGCGGCCGAACAAACCCTTGAGCAGGTCTTCGGGATTGGGCTGTTTCTTTTCTTCCTTGGGAGCATCCCCGGATGACTCGTCGGAGGAACTACCCTGGCCGAGCAGCCCGCGAATGATGTCCTTGGGCTGTATCTTCTCAAGACTTTCAACGCCTTTGAGAAGCTCGGTGGGGTTGGAAATCACAGCCGCCAGATCAGGCGCGAATTTCGGATTGGACCAGGTGCCCGTCACGATCACGGGAATATCCAGTCCGGATTTGTCCGCAGCGCCGCCCTGACCTTCAAGCGAGGCCACCAGTTTGGGCTTCAGGCGGTAATTGATCGTCTGCTGTACAATGCTGGTGGACCCGCCGCCCGTCAGCCGCAGGAGCGGCCCGAGCATCTTGAGATCACTGTTGGACAACACCCCATTGGTGATGTTGAAGGAGCCATTCAGCTCACTGAAATCCGTGTCGGACGTGGTGGCGTTGCTCCAGCCTGTAATCGGATCGGTCAATGCGGTGCGAATGATCTGCGCCAGATTGATGCCCTTGATGGCACCATTCCTGAAATCAATGTTGCCGGTGCCGTTCAGCGTATTGACCATCTGCGCCTGTGACGCACCACTGGCGGTCACAGCGATGTTGAAAAGGCCGGTGCCGTCCAGCCGCTTGAAGCCTGCAGCTGCATTCAGGAACGGCTCAATGGCCAAGCCGGACAGATTGAAATTGGCCGCCAGTGACGGCGTGGCGCGACGGCCATTGAGCGTCAGCTTGCCGGTGCCCGAGCCCTGATAGAGTGCCATCTTGGTGAGGTTAGCCACCATGGTGCCATTGGTGATGTCGAGGCCAAGGGCACTTTCACCGATGACGATATTGCCAAAGATGATTTCACCCGCGGAGAGATCGAGGTCCGTATCGACCGCTTTGAGACCGGAGAAATCGATCACATCCGTGCTCCAGCCCGCGTCCCCCTGGCCGCTATAGACATTGGTGTCGATCTGATCGACCGCCAGAGAGCCGGACAGCTTGGGCCGTGCGCCGGCCGTTTCCACCACAAGGTTGCCATTGGCATTCATGCCGTCCAGCGACATGGTGGCGTTGGAAAAGGTGTAACGCGTGCCGGCGCTTGCCAGCTGTCCATTCAGCGCAAGCGGGCCAAAGCCGCCGCCCTCCGCCATGGGGCTGCCTGTCCAGGCAGAAAGTCTGCGAACCGACGGCACGTCCATGTCTACCGTGCCGTTGGTGGCAAGAGCGCTTCCAAACGTCACGTCGCCTGCGTAGTTGAACGTCACCGGATTGGAAGAGACAGCGAGCGTTGTTGCCGTGGTTGCTGCTTCAAGCACAGCACGGGGGCGTTCGACAGTGGCATCAATATTGACCCGTTCCGCATTCCAGGTAAGCGCGCCTGCCACAGTCAGTTGCTCATCAAGGCTTGGCAGATTCAGCGTCACGTCAACATCGTTGAAATTATATGCCGCGCCGGACTGCGCATCGCTGTAGCTGACCTGACCGTTTTCGATGGTCATGTTGGCCAGAGAGACTTCCGTGGGGGCCAGACCGCCACCGCTGCTGCCGCCATCCGTTGATGTCGTGTCGCCACTGCCAGACTGTGTGTCCTGCGGTACAGGGTCGGCCGGTGCGGCGGTTGGTTCAAACTGCCAGTTCGGTGTTCCGTTACGCGCAATCTCTAGATTGATAACCGGCTCGCGCAGCACGAATTCATCAACCTGCACCTTGCCGCTCAGCAGCGGCATGATGGCAAGCTCCGCGCGCAGCTCTTTCATGGTCGCCATGTTGTCTGACTTGCCGCCCGGCGCATTGGCAAATGTCACATCGCCAATATTTGCGGCCAGTGCTGGCCATGCGCTGATGGAGACGTCGCCTGCAATGGTGAGCTTGCGGCCCGTCGCGCTCTCTACCGCCGCTTCAACTTCCTGTTTCACCAGATCCGCAGAAATGAACATCGGCGCAAGAAAAACCGCACCTGCCACAAGAACAACGACAGCAATAATGAAATAGAGCAAGGCGCGCATTGTGTTTCTCCGGTGCGGTCCACTGGGATGTCAGGGGCCAAAGGGCCATGAGGGACGCGGGCAGGGGGTGCGTATTGTGGCAATCGTACCGCGCTTTTCGCAGTCCTGCCATGCATCACGATTTACTGACTTCCACAATCGCGAATTCCTGTGGCATTGTCATGACCGTCTCACCCATTCGGGGTGAGGTTTTGCGATTCACGCGCTGGCGCACCCCTCAGCGGATGCCAGCACCCAGGAAGAGTTGTCGATGAAACCCGATACTCCCCGCGTGATCGCGTTTTCCAAGCCTTGTCGGCATAGGCATCGCGTCTAGAGACAAGGCTTAGACAAACGCGGTTGGCGTCAGCGGTCTTTCCCGGCGATAGCAGGGCAGGCACGCGACCCTCCTCAGGCTCCCGATCTGCTTTCGGGGGCTAACCGCATCGTTTGGCCGGGCGCCTGCCCCCAAGTTTGTCCAATTCCGAAAACAAATTTCTTCCTGGGACAGTCCCGCGCATGAACGCGGGCTGTGAATATCATGACCAATCTAACTACCTTCGAAACGGCACGCTTTGTGTGGGTCTACTGGATGCGGTACCCACGCCTGTTCTGGGCGTGCGTGGCACTCGTCGTTGGCATGGCGGCCCTTGATGTGGCCCTGCCGCTTGTCGCCGGGCGGTTTGTCGATGCCATTTCAAGCGCGTTGCCCGAAGATCAGGTGTGGCGACTCCTGTTCATCGTCGTTGGCGTGACAATCCTCTATTTCACCGTGCGCTACATCATGTACCGCGTGTGGATCGTCTTTGCGGCCAACGTCATGCGACATCTGGTGCGCGACGCATTCGAGCGCGTGCAGCGCTTTTCGTCTGAGTGGCACGCCAATGAGTTTGCCGGCGCAACAGTCCGCAAGATCAGCCGCGGCATGTGGGCCTATGACACCTACGCCGACACGGTGATCCATGCCTTGCTGACAGCGGTACTGACACTGATCGGTCTGACGATCATGCTGACCGTCCTGTGGCCGGTCATGGGGCTTACCGTTGGCGTGCTCATCGCCCTGCATCTGGGCGTTGGCTATTGGCTGTCTGCCAACTGGGTGGCACCCGCCAACAACATCCACATGGCGGCGGACAGCCGCATTGGCGCCACCATGTCAGACGCCATTACCTGTAACGCGGTGGTCAAGAGCTTCGGTGCGGAGGAACGCGAAGACGTATCCTTCGAACGGGTGGTGCGTGACTGGGCCGGCAAGGCGCAGTTCACCTGGATTCGCGGTGAGAACGCAGTGATGTTCCAGGTCGCTATGCAGATCCTGATGATGGCGGCCCTGCTGGGCTTTTCCACCTATTACTGGACCCAGGGACTGGCCACGCCGGGTGACGTGGTGCTGGCGCTCACGACCTTCTTCGTGATCGACAGCCATCTGCGGCATGCGTCCTATCACATCCGAAACGCCCAGCAGGCAATCAATGAGCTGGACGATCTGGTACTGTTCCAGCGTCAGTCCATGGGCGTGGCGGACAGGCCGAATGCCTCGAACTTTGTGCCCGGTTCCGGACGCATTGCTTTTGAGAACGTGCAGTTTGCCTATGCCAATCAGCCGGACCCGATCTATGAGGATTTCAGCCTCACGATCCAGCCCGGCGAGCGTGTCGGTCTTGTCGGCCGCTCCGGCTCTGGCAAGAGCACCTTCGTCAAGCTGCTGCAGCGTCTGCATGATGTGGATGGCGGGCAGATTGTCATTGATGGTCAGGACGTGGCGGCTGTCACCCAGTCGTCCCTGCGCCAGTCGATCGCGCTCGTACCGCAGGACCCGGCCTTGTTCCACCGCTCCTTGGCGGAGAACATTGCCTATGCGCGACCGGACGCTACCCGCGAGGAAATCGTGGAGGCTGCAAAGCGGGCCCATGCGGATGAGTTCATCATGAACCTGCCGCAAGGCTACGAAACGGAAGTGGGTGAGCGCGGTGTGAAGCTTTCCGGTGGCGAACGCCAGCGGGTGGCTATTGCCCGCGCGTTTCTCGCGGACGCGCCCATTCTGGTGCTCGACGAAGCCACCTCAAGCCTCGACTCCCATACCGAAAGCATCATTCAGGATGCAATCGAGGAGTTGATGCGGGGCCGCACCACGATCCTGATTGCCCACAGGCTGTCTACGCTGCGGGATGTGGATCGTATTCTCGTGTTCCGGCAGGGGCGCATTGTGGAGCAGGGCACCCACGCCCAGCTGATGCAAAAGCCCAATGGTGACTTCAAGCAGTTGCTGGAGACACAGGCTGCAGGGCTGGTCTTCTAGACCAGCCCTGCTTCAGGCTTTGATTTCAGGTCTGTGGGGCGGTATCGGTTTGTCATGAAAGATAACACCACAAAGGCTGCGGTTCTTTGGGAACCCGAAATGTCTGGGAGCACGCCTATGGGCCGGTTCGCCCGCGCGGCTGGTCTCCGCTGGGAGCGGTCTCTGGACAATTGGGCTGATCTTCATAACTGGTCGGTGGATCATCGCGACGAGTTCTGGCAATCGGTTTGGGATGAATGCGGGATTGTCGGCGACGCGGGCGACGTCGTGCTGGCAAACGCCGACGCCATGCCCGGTGCCCGGTTCTTTCCGCAGGCGCGCCTGAACTTTGCTGAAAACCTGCTGGCCCATGCACGCAACGACGACGATGTGGCGCTGGTGTTCAGGTCTGAAACCGGCGATGCCTGGCGCATGACCTGGGGCACACTGCGTGAGGATGTGGCCAGAGCCCAGCGGGTGTTTGCCCGCTTCGGAGTTGGCCCCGGAGACCGTGTGGCTGCCATGATGCCCAACATGCCGGACACAGTCGTTGCCATGCTGGCTGCCGCCTGCATCGGGGCTGTCTTCTCCTCCTGCTCGCCGGACTTTGGCGTGAAGGGTGTGCTGGACCGGTTTGGGCAGATTGAGCCGACACTTCTGATTGGCTGCGGCGGCTACGCCTATGGCGGCAAGACCCACGACACCCGCGAAAAGCTGCGGGAGATTGCGGATGGGCTCCCCAGCCTCGCAGGCGTACTGGTCGTGCCCTACATGGCCGACAACGATGTGGGACCCGTGCCCAAAGCGGAACTCTGGCGCGATGCCCTGGATGCCGAAGACACGGACGAACTCAGTTTCCTGCCGATGCCATTCAATCATCCGCTTTACGTGATGTTTTCCTCCGGCACAACCGGTGCCCCCAAATGCATTGTGCATTCCGCCGGGGGCACGTTGCTGCAGCACGCCAAGGAGCATCGCCTCCACTGCGGGCTGACCTCTGACGACACTCTGTTCTACTTCAGCACCTGCGGCTGGATGATGTGGAACTGGCTGGTGTCGGGCCTGCAGGCAGGCGCGACGCTGGTGCTCTATGACGGGTCCCCGTTTCACCCCGGACCGGAAGTCCTGTTTGACGTGGTGCAGCGTCAGCGCGTGACGCATTTTGGCACCTCCGCCAAATACATCGATGCGCTCAACAACGAAAAACTGCGCCCGCGCGACACCCATGACCTGTCTGCCATGCGCATGTTGCTGTCCACCGGCTCACCGCTGGTGCCGGAAGGCTTTGACTTTGTGATAGACGCTATCAAGCCGGACGTGCACCTGGCGTCAATTGCCGGCGGCACAGACATCGTCTCCTGCTTCGTGCTCGGCAATCCGCTGTTGCCGGTGCATCGCGGAGAAATTCAGGCGGCGGGCCTTGGTATGGCGACGCAAATCTGGAACGACGACGGCAAGCGCGTGTTCAACGAAAAGGGCGAGTTGGTCTGCGTGCGCGCATTCCCGGCCATGCCCATCGGGTTTTGGAATGACGATGACAATGCCCGCTACCGCGCCGCTTATTTCGAGCGGTTCCCCAATGTCTGGCATCACGGCGACTTCGCGGAAGAAACGGACGCGGGCGGCTTCATCATTCATGGCCGGTCGGACGCAACGCTGAACCCTGGCGGGGTGCGCATCGGCACGGCGGAAATCTATCGGCAGGTGGAGCAGCTGCCGGAGATCACGGAGTCGCTGGTTATCGGTCAGGACTGGCAGGGCGACACCCGTGTGGTCCTGTTCGTTGTCCTTGCAGATGGCGCGACGCTGGACACAGACCTTGAAGCACGTCTGCGCAAACAGATACGCGACGGGGCCAGCCCCCGGCACGTCCCTGCACGCATTGTGGCGGTGGCGGATATCCCGCGCACCAAGTCGGGCAAGATCACCGAACTGGCAGTGCGCGATGTCGTCCATGGCCGCGAGGTCAAAAATCGTGAGGCCCTGGCAAACCCCGAGGCGCTGGACCTGTATCGCGGCCTCGACGCGCTGAAATCCTAGCCTGTCCGGCCCAGCCCAATTTGCCGCATCAATCCCGCTTGACATGAGAATGGTTCTCATATTCAGTCGCGATCAATGTGCGATCCATTCGCACCTTGTCCACTCACACGGGGTTTTAATCCAATGCGTCTTCTGGTTGCTGCTGCGGCGGCTGTCATCGCTTTTCCTCTCGCCGCGCAGGCCGCAGGCGAGGTGAATATCTACTCTTCCCGTCACTACGATACTGACGAGCGGCTCTACTCAGATTTTGAAGAAGCCACCGGCATCACCGTCAACCGCATTGAAGACAAGGCCAATGTGCTCATCGAGCGCATCAAGGCCGAAGGCGAGAATTCTCCTGCTGATATTCTGCTGACCGTGGATGCAGGTCGTCTCTATCAGGCGGATCAGGCAGGTATCTTCCAGCCTGTCGACTCTGAGGCGCTAGAAGACCGCATTCCGGAAAACCTCCGCCACCCGGACGGTCACTGGTTCGGGTTCTCAACGCGCGGTCGTGCCATCTTCTATGATAAGGCCAAGGTCGATCCGGCAGACATCCAGACCTATGCAAGTCTTGCCGATCCTAAGCTGAAGGGTCTCGTTTGCACGCGGTCCTCTTCCAACATCTACATGCTGTCCCTGCTAGCGGCTGTTGTTGAGCACCAGGGCGAGGAAGACGCCAAGGCATGGGTTGAAGGCCTGTGGGCCAACCGCGCCCGTGACCCTGAAGGCGGCGACACTGACCAGCTGCGCGCCATCGCGTCCGGCCAGTGTGCCATCGCTGTTGCCAACACCTACTACTTCGCCCGCGCCCTCTCAAAGGACGTACGCGACCTGGCCAACCCGGATGACACGGACCGGATCGGCATTGTGTTCCCCGATCAGCCGACTGAAGACCAGGAGGGGAACGGCACCCACGTAAATGTGTCTGCCGGCGGCGTGGTGGCCAATGCCCCTAACCGCGACAACGCCATCGCCTTCCTCGAATATCTGGCAACCGATGCGGCGCAGAAATACTTCGCAGACGGCAACAACGAATACCCCGTTGTTGAAGGTGTCGAGGCGTCATCTGCTGTTGAGTCACTGGGTGAGTTTGAAGCGGACGATCTGCCGCTCATCAAGCTGGGTGAAAACCAGGGCACCGCACAGAAAATCTACAACGAAGTCGGCTACCAGTAAGATCCTCCCTGGCAGCAGGCGTACTTGGGGCCCGGTCGCTTTTGCGACCGGGCTTCTTTTTATTTTGGTGTCTTGCTGCCCGGACGCCCACCTGGGCGTGACGCCATGATCGTCCGTGACAGGATAATCACCGGCAGGAGCCCTGTTGCAACAATCATCAGGCTGGCAGTGGACGCTTCCGCCAGCCGTTCGTCGCTTGCAAGCCGATAGGCCTGAATAGCCAGCGTATCGAAATTGAAAGGCCGCATGATCAACGTGGCCGGGAGCTCTTTCACCACATCCACAAACACAATCAGCCCCGCAGTCAAAAGGCTGCCGCGCATCAGCGGTGAATGGACTTCAATCAGTGTGGCCAGCTTCGAGCGCCCGAGCGAGCGGGCGGCGGCATCCATATTGGGCGTCACCTTGGCGAGGCTTGCTTCCACCGTATTGATCGACACCGCCATGAAGCGGACGATATAGGCGAACACCAGCCCCACAATGGAGCCTGTCAGAATAAGCCCGGTGGAGATTCCAAACGTCGCGCGCATCCATGCGTCCAGCGCGTTGTCCATGTTGGCAAGCGGAATGAGCACGCCAACCGCGATCACTGATCCGGGGATCGCATAGCCAAGGCTTGTCATCCGGTTGGCAAGGCGCGCAAGCGGGCTGCCGGACAACCGAACCGCGTATGCCATGAGCAGCGCCAGTGCCACAGCCAGCACCGCAGCGATCCCGGCCAGGGTGAAAGTGTTGAGTGTCAGCGTGATGTAACGGCTGCCGAACAGATCATGCCCGCCAACAAAGTTGAGATAGATGAGAATGCCCAGCGGCAGCAGGAAGCCAAGCGTCACCGGCACGGCACAGGCAGCAAAGGCAACGGCACCGCGGATGCCCTTGAGCTCATAGTCAGGCAGGCGCTGCAGCCGGGATGTCGTCTGCTCGTAAGTGGCACCAGACCTGCTGAAGCGCTCCACAAGAATGAGCAGCGTGACAATGCCCAATAGTCCGGCGGAGAGCTGGCCTGCCAGGACCCGGTCTCCAAGGGAGAACCAGCTTTGATAGATGGCCGTCGTAAAGCTGCGCACGCCAAAATGCGACACCGTGCCGAAGTCGGCCAGTGTTTCCATGATTGCAAGCGCAGCGCCCGCCGCAATGGCAGGACGGGCCAGGGGAAGCGCCGTCTTCCAGAATGCGCCCCAGGCTGACTGGCCAAGGGTGCGGGCCGCTTCAAGGGCGCAGACCGATTGCTCAAGGAACGTCGCACGTGCCAGCAGATACACATAAGGATACAGCACGAAGGAAAACACGAACACCGCGCCGCCTTCAGAGCGAATATTGGGGAACCAGTAATCCTGCGCGCCCCATCCGGTCACTTCACGCAGCAAGGTCTGTACCGGGCCGGGGTGGTGCAGAAAGTCCGTATACGCATAAGCAACAACGTAGGCGGGTACCGCGAGTGGCAGGATCAGTGCCCAGTGAAAAATCTCACGTCCGGGAAACCGGCACATGGTCACAAGCCATGCTGTCGAGACCCCGAGCACCAGAACGCCCACCAGGGTGCCGGTCGCAAGGATGAGCGAATTGGTCAGCAGCTGGGCCATCACGGACTGGCCAAGGCCCGAGAGGCTTGCGGTGGTCGTGTCGAACAGGCTGGAAATGACTGCTAGCGCCGGCAGAGAAATGACCAGCGCCACAATAAAGGCGCTGATGGTCAGTGAGCGACCGGCCGTCCCCGTAGAGAACATCCCGCGCAGCCGTGCCGCCAGCGGCAGGCCCGGATCTGGAAGGGTGGAATGTGACGGCTCTATAAGGGCCATGAGATGAAAAACGTCTGGCTGTGAACGGGATCAGGAAGCGGCTTAGGCTTACTGAGAATGAGTGTCAATAAACTCATCCGATTTGGCCAGACGCAATTGGTCGCGCCCTGAATTCCGGTCAGGTCGCCAGCACGGCTGTTGGTGGAAAAACCGCACGAACCCTGGTGCCTTCGCCCGGCGTGCTCTCAATTTCAAAGGTGGCCTTGTTGGCCTCAACCAGGGTTTTGGCCAGCGGCAATCCAAGTCCCAGACCACGTCCCAGGCCGTGCTGACCGTCTTTTGCCTCCGCCAGATCAGCCTGCGCCTCTTCCACCTGTCCAAAGGGTTCAAGCGCAGCGGCCAGTTGGGCTTCATCCATGCCGATGCCGG
>JBCBUN010000018.1:0-12525 GCA_039818145.1 Pseudomonadota bacterium | reverse complement strand
CCCATGCGTTCTTTCGGTGTTGTGATCGTTTTTCTCGCCTTGGCCGTTCCGGCCTACTGGTTTGCACAGCTTGCGCCGAACCGCGATGTGGAAGCCCTGTTCAGTCAGTATCTTGGTGTCACAGCGCTGGTTGCCATGGGGCTGTCACAGTTGATGGCGACGCGCCTGGCATTTCTGGAGCCAGTCTTCGGCGGGCTTGATCGCATATATGTGCTGCACAAATGGCTTGGTGTCGGAGCCATTGTCGCCATTTTGCTCCACGATACGATTGACGCCGAGATGGAGGCCCTTGGCCGTCAGACGGGACTGATGGAGTTTGCAGAAACCCTGGGTGAGATAAGCCTCTACGGCATTCTCATTCTCGGCGTTCTGACCATCGCTACGTGGGTGCCGTATCAGTTCTGGCGTTTGACGCACAAATTCATGGGCGCGTTCTTTGTCCTTTCGGCATTGCACTTCATCTTTATCGGCAAGCCTTTTGATCTGGGTGATCCGCTTGCTGTCTATGTCCTGGCATTTTGTGCGGTCGGAACACTTTCCTACCTCTATACGCTGGTGCCGTTCGGCGTTCTTCAGGGCAAAGCCGCGTATGAGGTGGCAGAGGTCGAAACGACCGGCGATACGGTTGCCATCAGTCTCAAACCGTTGAGGGGTGGCATCTCCCACAAGGCGGGGCAGTTTGCATTCGTCTCTTTTGTTGTGCCCGGCAAGAGTGAAGTTCATCCGTTCACCATCAGTGCCGCACCCAATGCGGACAAGACCATTCGGTTCACCGCCAAGGGCCTTGGTGACTACACGCGATCATTGGGGGAGATTGCGGTGGGGACGCGGGCGCGGGTTTCACGGGCCTATGGGCATTTCCAACCTGCCAAGCGGGGGAGTTGTGACGTTTGGATTGGGGCAGGTATTGGGATCACTCCGTTCCTGGCCTGGTCCGGTCGGGGTGACCCGGTGCCGCGGCCCACGCATCTGTTCTACTGCGTTCAATCCGCGGCCAATGCAGTTGGCCTTGGCGAGTTGGAAGCTGCCGCCGCTGCTGATCCACAACTGACACTTCATGTGGTGGATTCATCCGTATCCGGCCGTCTCACGGCGGACGTGATTTCTGATGCCATTGGTGGCGTCGGCAAGGGCGTGAACGCGCACTTCTGTGGCCCCAAGCCCATGCGCAAGGCGCTGAAGGACGGTCTGGTCGCCAAAGGGCTGCGCCGCAGTGCATTCCACTATGAAGAATTTGAAATCAGGTCAGATCTGGGGCTGCGCAAAGCATCAGGCTGGTTGATGGAACGGAGCGTTCGTCGCTTCCGCAAGACCGCTAGTAGCTAAGGCAGCGGTTCAGCTTCTTCTGATTGCCGTTATAGCGTTTCCAGCAGCCGTCGCGCAGGGCATCACGCCAATGAGCCTGGCCGTTGAGGCATGAGTGCCGCTTGCGGTCATTGCCGCTATAGCGTTGCCAACACCCGTCCTTGAGGGCGTTCTGCTGAATGTCCGTCAGGCCAGATGCGCCACCGCCTCCGCTATAGTATCCACCGCCGCCATAATTGTTCGAGTTGCCGTAGTAGCCCCCGTGGTTGCTCTGGTGTCCGTAATAGGGGTCGTTCCCGTAGCCATCGCGGTACGGACGATTGCCGTGGTGGTTGTCGCCATAGGGATCGTATCCCTTGGCTCCGCCATATGGGTCATCTCCATAGTGCCTGTTGCCATGATAATCGTTGCCATAGGGGTCATATCCTTTGGCGCCGCCATAGGGGTCACTACCCCAGCCGAGATTGCTCATGTTGAGGCAGCGGTCGAGTTTCGAGCCATTGCCTGAGTAACGGGCGTGGCATCCATCGATCAGGGCGTTGCGCCAGTAGCCCTGACCGTTGAGGCACTGATACCGCTTGTGGTTGTTGCCGGAATACCGTTTCCAGCACCCATCTTTCAGGGCGTTGCGCTGCAGATCGCTCATGGCAGAGCGCGCGTCGCCATATTGTGCGCTGGCCGGTGCCGAGATCAGAACTGTTGCAGCAAGAGTACCAATGATGGCGAGGCTGCCAATGAGAAAGCGGCGCATCCTGTGACCCCCGGATAGGTGATGCGAATGTGTATGCCGCCCACAATATGGGGGGCAAGATGACGCCCACATGAACGAAAAAAGGCCCCGGCAAGTGCCGAGGCCTTTTCAGTATCTGTGTGGTGTGCGCAGTTATGCGGCGGAGCGTTTGTCCAAGGGCACAACCTCGCGCTGCTCTTCGCCTACATAGGCTGAAAGCGGGCGGATAAGCTTGTTGTCGGGCACCTGCTCCATGATGTGCGCGGTCCAGCCGGTGATACGGCTCATGACGAACAGTGGCGTGAACATGGGAATGTCGAAGCCCATCAGGTAGTACGCAGGACCTGCCGGGAAATCGAGGTTGGGGTAGATGTTCTTGTCGTCGATCATGGTCTTAGCCAGGTTCTTCGACATCTCCACCCACTTCTCGCCGCCTTTGATCTCCGCCATCTTGTAGAAGGCTTCCGTCATGGTCGGCACGCGGCTGTCGCCGGACTTGTAGACGCGGTGGCCAAAGCCCATGACCTTGCGCTTTGATGCCAGAGCATCGCGCAGCCACTGAGCGGCTTTCGCCGGGTCATCGATTTCAATCATCATGTGCATCACAGCTTCATTGGCGCCGCCATGAAGCGGGCCTTTGAGGGCGCCGATGCCGCCAACGACTGACGAATAGATGTCAGATGTTGTGGACGTGATCACACGTGCTGCAAAGGTGGATGCGTTGAATGAGTGTTCCGCATACAGGATCATCGAAATGTCGAAGCAATCGATGACTTCCTGTGCAGGAACTTCGCCAAAGCACATGTTGAAGAAGTTTTCGGAGAAGCCAAGGCTTGCGTCGGGTGCGATGGGCTCAAGGCCATTGCGGCAGCGATAGTCGGCTGCAATGCAGGTCGGGATGCGGGCCAGCATCTTGATGGATTTTTCGAGGTTTGACTCGTGGCTTGCATCTTCCGTCGTCGGATCTTCCTGACCCAGGAAGCTCACTGCCGTGCGGATTGTGTCCATCGGGTGGGCATCTTTGTTGAACAGCCGGATGACATTGATCAAGTCATCGGAGACGGCGCGGAAGCCGCGTTCCTTTTTGACCAGATCGTCCAGCTGGGCCTGGTTTGGCAGCTGGCCGTGCCACAGCAGATAGGCCGTCTGCATGAAGTCAGCGTGCTTGCACAGATCCTGCACGGCATAGCCACGATAGGTGAGTGAGTTTGTCTCGTGCATCACCTTTGAAACGGCGGTGGTGTCGGTCACGACACCGGCGAGGCCGTATTTGATGTCTTCGGCGGGTACGTCGCTCATTGGGTTCTTACCTCCTGTTGCCGGCCAGTACGGTGTGCCGCAAGACCGGGTGTCGTTCGTCTCAGACCTTGAAGTTGAAGATCGATGTGTCGAACTTGTTGTAGTCTTCGTAATTCAAAAGCTCATAAAGCCGGGCGCGGGTCTGCATGTCAGGCACAACGCCTTCCTGGGTGCCTTCGTCGCGAATGCGTTCGAAAGCACTCTCTACGGCACCCATGGCAAGGCGCAGGCTTGTGACCGGATAGATCACCAGGTTGATGCCGAGATTCTGCATTTGGGTGGTGGTGAGCAGATCGGATTTCCCGAACTCGGTCATGTTGGCAAGGATGGGGACATCAATGCCCTTGCGGAAGGCCTCAAAGTCGCTTTCGTCCTTCACAGTCTGTAGTCGTTTCGTGGCGCGGAATGCGTTTGGCGCAGGCTTACTCGCCTGCAGCCTTGAACGCAGTTGCGTCGTTTGTGTTTGATGCCTTCATTTCTTCAAGTGCGCGGCGGTAATCGACCGGCATCACTTTCACAAATTTCGGCAGATAGGTTTCCCAGTTGTCGAGCACCTCGCGGGCACGGGTGGAGCCCGTGTGGTTTGCGTGGTTTTCAACAAGCTGACGCAGGCGTTCAGCGTCAAAGCGGGTCATGTCTGAGTTCACATCGACACGGCCATGGGTTTCAAGGTCGCCGCCCTGATGGGACATCCGCTCCATGGCGTCGTCCTCAGCTGTGATGTGTTCAAGCTCAACCATGGACAGGTTGCAGCGACGCTCAAAGTCGCCAGCTTCATCCAGCACATAGGCGATGCCGCCGGACATGCCTGCTGCAAAGTTGCGGCCGGTTTCACCCAGCACAACCACAACGCCGCCGGTCATGTATTCACAGCAGTGGTCGCCCGTGCCTTCCACAACGGCAATGGCGCCGGAGTTACGCACGGCAAAGCGTTCGCCTGCCACACCACGGAAGTAGCATTCGCCGGTAATGGCGCCGTAGAGCACCGTGTTGCCAACAATGATGCTCTTCTCCGGCACGATTTTGGCCGTCTCATGCGGATAAATGACCAGGCGGCCACCGGACAAGCCCTTGCCCACATAGTCATTGGCTTCGCCGGCAAGTTCGAACGACACGCCATGGGCAAGCCATGCACCGAAGCTCTGTCCGGCGGTGCCGGTCAGCTTCACGGAGATTGTGTCTTCCGGCAGACCCTTGTGACCGTGATGCTTGGCGATCTGGCCTGACAGCATCGCGCCGGCTGAGCGATCCATCGAGTTGATGGAGGTATCAATGGTAACTGCCGTACCGTTTTCGATGGCAGGCTTGGCCTGTTCAATCAGGCGACGGTCGAGAATGTCATGGATCGGATGCTGCTGCTCTTCCTCATGACGGATGGCGACGCCTTCCTTGTCAGCGGGGCGGGCAAACAGCTTGGACACGTCCAGGCCTTCTGCCTTCCAGTGGGCAACGGCTGCTGTCTGATCGAGGGCATCCATCAGGCCGGTCATGTCGGAGAGCTTGGAGAAGCCCATCTCCGCCATGATGGCGCGCAGTTCTTCCGCCACATAGAAGAAGTAGTTCACAACGTGCTCAGGCAGGCCGACGAAGCGCTTGCGCAGCACCGGGTCCTGGGTCGCAACACCCACGGGGCAGGTGTTGAGGTGACATTTGCGCATCATGATGCAGCCCGCTGCAATGAGCGGTGCGGTTGAGAAGCCGAATTCGTCAGCGCCCAGCAGCGCACCGATGGCCACGTCACGGCCTGTCTTGAGGCCGCCATCCACCTGCACGGCAATGCGGCCACGCAGGCCGTTTGCCACCAGCGTCTGGTGCGTTTCGGCGATGCCGAGTTCCCATGGGGAGCCCGCATGTTTGATGGAGGTAAGGGGCGATGCGCCCGTTCCGCCTTCAAAGCCTGAAATAGTGACGTGGTCGGCGCGTGCCTTGGAAACACCGGCGGCAACGGTGCCGACGCCTACTTCAGACACGAGCTTCACGGAAATGGCCGCATCCGGATTGACATTCTTCAGGTCGTAGATCAGCTGTGCCAGATCTTCGATCGAGTAGATGTCATGGTGCGGGGGCGGAGAGATGAGGCCCACGCCCGGAGTTGAGTAGCGCACCTTGGCGATGACTGCGTCGACCTTATGGCCGGGCAGCTGTCCGCCTTCACCGGGCTTGGCACCCTGCGCCATCTTAATCTGGATCATGTCCGCATTGGCGAGGTACTCGGCGGTGACGCCAAAGCGGCCCGACGCCACCTGCTTGATGGCGGAGCGCATGCTGTCGCCGTCGGGCAGGGGTGTGAAGCGATCCACTTCTTCGCCGCCTTCGCCGGTGTTTGACTTGCCGCCGATGCGGTTCATGGCCTTGGCCAGCGTCGTGTGCGCTTCGCGGCTGATGGAGCCAAAGGACATGGCGCCGGTTGCAAAGCGTTTGACGATTTCCTTGGCTGGTTCCACGTCATCAATGGACATAGGCGTGCGGCCGAGTTCTTCGGCAGACTTCAAGCGGAACAGGCCGCGAATGGTGAGCAGCCGCTTGGACTGGTCATTCATGGCCTTGGCAAAGTCGTTGTACTTGTCCTGGCTGTTGCCGCGCACGGCATGCTGCAGGTCAGCAACGGAGGATGCGGTCCAGGCGTGTTCCTCGCCGCGGACGCGCTGCATGTATTCGCCACCGACAGACAGGGCGTTTTTCAGCACCGGGTCCGTAGAGAAGGCCCGCAAGTGGCGCTGGATTGTTTCCTCAGCAACTTCGGTCAGGCCCACGCCTTCGATGTTGGTGGACGTGCCGTAGAAATAGTCGCGTACGAACTCTGTTGAGAGGCCGACCGCGTCAAAGATCTGGGCGCCGCAATAGGACTGGTAGGTGGAGATGCCCATCTTGGACATGACCTTGAGGATGCCCTTGTTGACGGCCTTGATGAAACGCGACTTGACGGTGGCATCATCCAGTGCTTCGCCGAGCTGATGCTTGTTGGCAATCATGCTTTCGAAGGCAAGGTACGGGTTGATGGCTTCGGCGCCATAGCCTGCCAGCGCACAGAAGTGATGCACTTCGCGTGCTTCGCCGGTTTCGACCACCAGGCCAACGCGCGTGCGCAACGTGCTGCGGATCAGGTGATGATGTACGGCGGACGTCGCCAGCAGGGACGGGATCGCCACGCGGTCTTCGCTCACCAGCCGGTCTGACAGGATGATGATGTTGAAGCCTTCATTGACGGCGCGCTCGGCGCGTTCGCACAGGGCATCAAGGGCGGGCTTCATGCCTTCGGCACCGCGATCGGCGGCAAAGGTCGTGTCCAGAGTCTTGGTCTGGAAATGATTGTCCGCGATGTCGCCAATGGCACGGATCTTTTCGAGATCCTCGTTGCGCAGGATCGGCTGACGGACCTCAAGGCGACGCATTTCGCCCTGCTTGTGCAGGTCGAGCAGGTTCGGACGCGGGCCGATAAGCGAGACGAGGCTCATCACCAGCTCTTCACGGATCGGGTCGATCGGCGGGTTGGTCACCTGAGCAAAGTTCTGCTGGAAGTAGTTGAACAGAGACTTTGACTTGTTGGACAGCACTGCGATGGGCGTGTCGGTGCCCATGGAGCCGATGGCTTCCTGGCCGGTCGCGGCCATGGGGGTCATCAGGGTGCGGATGTCTTCCTGGGTGTAGCCAAAGGCCTGCTGACGCTTGAGCAGTGGCACATTTGGCTGCGGCGGTGTGCCACCCATGTCGGGAAGGTCCTCGACGCTGATCTGCGCCTTGTCGAGCCACTCCTGATAGGGCTCCATGGAGGAAATCTGTTCCTTGATTTCCTCGTCCGAGATGATGCGGCCTTCTTCAAGGTCGATCAGCAGCATCTTGCCGGGCTGCAGGCGCCATTTCTCAACGATGCGATCTTCCGGGTAAGGAAGAACGCCCATTTCGGATGCAAGAATCACATTGTCATCGTCAGTCACGAAGTAGCGGGCGGGGCGCAGGCCGTTGCGGTCCAGAGTGGCGCCGATCTGGCGGCCATCTGTGAAGGCCATGGCGGCGGGGCCGTCCCATGGTTCCATCAGGGCTGCGTGGTGCTCGTAAAAGGCGCGCCGCTTGGGGTCCATGAGTTCATGGCCGGCCCAGGCTTCGGGAATGAGCATCATCATGGCATGGGCGAGCGAGTAGCCCCCCATCACCAGCAGTTCGAGCGCATTGTCGAAGCACGCTGAGTCAGACTGGCCTTCAACGGTGATCGGCCAGATCTTGTCGAGGTCATCACCCAGCACGTCCGACTGCATGGGGCCTTTGCGGGCTGCCATCCAGTTGACGTTGCCGCGCACGGTGTTGATTTCACCATTGTGGCAAATCATGCGGAACGGCTGGGCAAGGCTCCAGGTCGGGAAGGTGTTGGTGGAGAAGCGCTGGTGAACAAGAGCCATCGCCGACACCATGCGTTCGTCTGCGAGGTCGAGATAGTATTTGCCGACCTGGTCAGAGAGCAGCATGCCCTTGTAGTTGAGCACGCGCGACGACATGGAGGTGACGTAGGTGTCGCCAGCCAGCTTTGCGTCTTCGGCGTAGATGCGGTTCCAGATTTCCTTGCGGATGACGAAGAGCTTGCGCTCGAACGCATCCTGATCGGCGCAGTCCGGCCCCCGCTTGATGAACAGCTGCATGTGCACCGGCTCAGTCGGCAGAACCGAATAGCCGAGATCTGAGTTGTCGACCGGGACATCGCGCCAGCCAAGAACGACCTGACCTTCTTCGGCGACAACTTTTTCGGTGCGGTCAATGACGTTGGCGCGGTCCGCATCGTCCTTGGGCAGGAAGAACTGGCCAACCGCGTATTCGCCCTCAGCGGGAAGGGTGAAGCCCAGGTCTGCTGTGACGGCGCGCAGAAAGGCATCAGGCATCTGAATAAGAATGCCTGCGCCGTCGCCGGCCTTGGGGTCAGCGCCCACGGCGCCTCGGTGTTCAAGATTGCAGAGGATCGCCAGACCGTCCTGAACGGTCTTGTGAGTCTTCTTGTTTTTGATGTTGGCGACGAAGCCGATGCCGCAGGCGTCTTTTTCGTTGCGCGGGTCATACATGCCGCTTGCTGCGGGCATACCTGCCGGACGGAACTGACCTTCATTGGTCTTTGTCATGCCGCCAAACCTCTCAAACTGCGGGGCGGTGCGCCGATGTCAGCGCAGGCCCGTAAAAAACAACCGTTTTGACTTAGTCCCCGGAATTCCGGGGCCGCTCCAAATCTGGAGCGAAAAGTCCGCGCGACAATCAGCGTCACCGGAATGGCCCGTCCTCTTGCACTACGCCCTGAAACACCGGGGCAGAAGAGGACGCGGTCGGCCGGAACGCCGCCTTGTCACAAATTGACCTTGGGGCTTTCGAACATGAGCCGCCCCCCTTTGGATCTACGTGAGCGCAATGTGCTCACTTGAGGGTGTCGACCACGAAAGCCTTTGCCGTGAGGGCTGGAGGGTGAACCTGACCGGGACGCTCTCCTGGGAGGTCCTCTGTCCGGCTGCCGCTCATTTGAGGCGGCGGCCCCCTTTGCCCGCGCTTTGCTGTGCCCGCATGAATACGTCACGACAGGCCTTTGCGAAGCCGGGGGATAGTGCCAGAGACGGGCCTGTTGAATCAAGGTCAGGAATGGTGACCTTTTTCACGCAGTGGCAAAGGTTAATTTTTCATGTTTTCGGCCCGTTTTGGCACCAAAATCCCCGAAATACTGCGCATAAACACGGTTAACGGCCTCGTTCACGCGGGCTCACACTCGTTTTACTGACCTCACACGGGTCGTGATTTCCCAATTTTTGGCGGTTTTGGCACTGTCGAAGTGTCGCAAGGGTGCTCGCGGGTCGGCGGTGTCCCCCGCCGCGTTTGTCCGGCCTGCGGGCCTCTTGCGTACCATTTTCCCGAATCCTCTTTTTGGCGACAGGCTGCCCGCATTTCACTACGGCGTGACCTGACTTTGAGCTGTTGCGCGTCTTCACCCGGTCATCACAGGTGTTTGAGGCCACGCGACGGCTTCGTGAGTTTCCTTTTGAGTGCTGGTTTCCGAGGTTGTGGGGGCGGTGAGAGACACCGCTGACCAACTCACTGATCCCTATGACCTCAAGAGGAGACCCCCTATGAAGACCGCAACCAAAACTGCATTTGCCGCTGCCGGCGCCCTGTCCGCCGCACTCACAATGGGCGCACTGACCGCCACACCTGCTGCCGCTGCTGACATGGAAAAATGCTACGGCGTAGCCCTTGCCGGTGAAAACGACTGCGCCGCTGGTCCAGGCACCTCATGCCAGGGCACATCCACGATCGATTATCAGTCCAACGCCTGGAAGCTGGTTCCTGCCGGCACCTGCACATCCATCGAAACACCGTTCGGCAATGGTTCGCTTGAAGACAGCGACAGCAACGTGCCTGCGTAACGCCTGACACGTCTAACAACGCACCGCGCCAGTTCACCGAGTAAAAAGCATGTCCCGGATGACCCACTCCCCTGAGATGTTTGCAGCCGATACCCCTGCTGCAGGTCGCACCCCCCTCGCGGCCAATACATCTGTGCGGTCATCCGGGCAGTCTGCTTTTGCGTCGTCAGAGCTTGGGCGTGCGTCTGCGGGTACCTCTTTGAAGCCGCAGCACTATTCTCAGATCCTGTCTGAGGCCTTCTCGCAAGGCAGTGCTGCGGACTTCTTGGAGGTGCATGCAGAAAACTATTTCGGTGATGGCGGCGCGCCTCACCGCTATCTCACCGCTATCCGTGAGCGATATGCGCTTTCGATCCACGGCATTGGATTGTCGATTGGTGGGGCTGGGCCTTTGGACCGTGATCATCTGGCAAATCTGCGCGCGCTTGTTGACCGCTACGAGCCTGCCCTCGTGTCAGAGCATCTTGCGTGGTGCGAGAATGGCGGCACCTACTTCAATGACCTTCTGCCGGTGACGCTCACGTCAGAGGCGCTGGACATTGTCTGCCGCCATGTTGACCAGACGCAGGAGACGTTGGGCCGCAAAATTCTCATTGAGAACCCGTCCAACTATCTGGCGTTTGAAGAAAGCGATATTCCGGAAACGGAGTTTCTATCTGCGATGGCGCACCGCACGGGATGCGGACTGCTACTCGACATCAACAATGTGGTGGTGAGTGCCCATAACCTTCAGACGTCGCCGGGCGACTATCTCAGCCAGTTTGATGTTGAGGCGGTTGGCGAAGTTCATCTGGGTGGCCACTCAGATGATGACCGCAACGGCGTCACACTGAAGATCGACGATCACGGCTCGGCACCCTCCGGGGATGTCTGGAAGCTGTATGACGCATTCCTCGCTGTAGCTGGCCCACGCCCAACGCTTGTTGAATGGGACCAGGACGTGCCTGCGCTTGATGTGTTGCTGAACGAAGTTGCAACCGCGCGCGGCAAGCTGAAACAGATTTCAAAAAAGGAGGTGGGTCATGTCCCGGCTCGCTGAACTACAGACCAGTTTTGCCTCCGCCTTGCGCGACCCGGCCAACAGCCAGGTGATGCTGGACCTTGCTGCCATCGGCAATGAACCGTTGCCCCATCGCGCGCGGCTTGATGTCTATCGCAACAATGTGGCGTCCAGCCTGACAGATGCGCTGGCGGCGCTTTATCCGGTGTGCCAGCGCTTGGTGGGCGAAGAGTTTTTCCGTGCGGTTGCGCGGGCCTATTTCGAGCGCTCCATGCCTGATGCCGCGTCCCTCATAGGGTTTGCACCTGACTTTGCGGGCTTTCTGGTGAGTTTCGAGCCCGCGCGCTCGGTGCCTTATCTGCCGGACATCGCGCGGCTGGAGCATGCCTGGCACAAGGTCTATCACGGTGCGGATGCTGATGTGCTCACCGCGCTGGACCTCCAGTCATTTGTTCAAGCGCACGGTGACCAGGCACTTGACCGGTTGGTGCTTGCGCTTGCTCCGGCGCATCAACTCTTGATGTCGCCTTATCCGATTTCGCGCATCTGGCAGGCAAACCAGCCTGACCGTGACGGCGTGCTGTCCATTGCCGAAGACGATCGCAACGAACGCATTTTCGTGGTGCGGCCGCAGGCGCAGGTCGAAGTGCGTCGGGTGTCGCCGGGCGCGTTCGCGTTTCTGTGTGCTGTTCAGGGGGGTGCCACGCTGGGCCGTGCGCTGATTGCAGCGTTTGAAGAAGAGCCTGAGGGCGACCCACAGATCGTTTTTGCCGAACTGCTCAATGCCGGAAGTTTCGTGCTGCCGGACCAAACATCAAAGGTGACGTCATGACTGCAGCAACCAATTCCCTCAATGGACTGGCGGGACTTGTTCAGCGCGTCATTGCACTGATGTCGTCCCTGCCTGAATGGATCATTGCCATTGCCGCCCGTATTGCGGTGGCGGGTGTCTTCTGGACGTCAGCGCGGCTCAAGGTGGATGGCTTTGCTCTCAAGGACTCAACCTATTTCCTGTTCGAGTATGAGTACGCATTGCCGCTCATCCCGTCTGACTGGGCTGCGGTGATGGGGACCATTGCAGAGCACGTGTTCCCGATCATGCTGGTTCTGGGGCTTGGCACGCGCTTTGGTGCACTTGGCCTGCTGGTGATGACGGCGGTGATTCAGACATTTGTCTATCCCGGTGCGTGGAACCTGCACCTGCTGTGGGCCACAGGCATGCTGTATCTGATCATTCGTGGTCCCGGTGTGCTGTCGCTCGATCATCTGATCGCCAGGCGGTACGCCGCACAGGCGTGACACGCTGACAGCGCTGGGCTGTCGGGGTAGGGTGCGCCGCTAGGGTTGAAACACATCAATCAATAGCGGAGCAAATCCCATGATGACTGAAGCCATTGCCCTTGGATTTGGGCTCTACATGCTCGCTGCGGGCATTGCCCTTGTTGCAACCCCTGACCGCAGCCGAGCCATGCTGACGGATCTGCGCGAAAGTGCCGGGCTTTCTTTTGTCTGTGGCGTGCTGGTGTTTTTCATTGGCGCCGTTCTGCTGGTAACCCACCACAAGATCGATACGCCGCTTGAGATGGTTGTCACTGGTCTGGCGGCAGCGACGCTCATTGAAGGGCTGATCTTCATTGCTGTCGGTTCGTCGTTCATGCGGTTGCTCAATCCTGTGATGAGCGGCAACTTCATCCGGGCATGGGGGCTGCTGGCGCTTGTGGTTGGCGGGGTGCTTACCTTCCTCGGGCTTGGCAGCCACTAGGCGAATGTCAGGTCGCGGGGGACGGAATGCATTTTTCATCTGA
>JBCBUN010000017.1:0-12611 GCA_039818145.1 Pseudomonadota bacterium | reverse complement strand
CCGGCGCCACCCAGGTGGATGAACGGGATGACGGCTGGAGCCTGTTTACGCCCGACGGCACCCTGGCGGTGCAGTATGAGCACACGCTCGTCGCGACCCGGCGTGGGCCGATCGTGGTAACGCAATTGCCGGATGCCGCCTGAGGATGAGCGCACCTACCCAAAAGGCACGCCCTTTCTGGCATCAACCTCTGTTGGCGGAATTGCCGATAGGTCCCTTCTGGACAGGCCTTGCGGTTGCATCAGCTGTTTTCGCCTCAGCCTGCGTTGTCTTGTGGTTTCAGGGCACGGGTTGGGCAGCATCACAGTCAAGCTACATGGCAGAGCTCAACTCGGACAGTTGGGCTGCCTTTGTGATTTCCCTTTTTATCTGGGCTTTCATTTCAGCAAATGGTCTTGCCGGTAAACGCAACCTTGCCGATCTCACATCACTTGCAGAGCAGATACGTGGTGTGGATCTGTCAGACCTCGAACAAGCGCTGAAGCCGTCCGTGAAACGCCAGCGCCTTGCCCTGGCCGCAACGCTTATCGGGCTTCCCATCGGGGCTTTCATCTTTCTCAACCAGCGTGTTGCCGGCGTTGAAGGGCTTGGGTACTTCGACCGGTTTTCTCCTTTCGCACTTTGGTCACTGACCGCCACCACACTGCTGACTGCGGCTGTGCTGCGCTGGGTGGTTCTGGCGCGTGGCGAGGTGCATGGGCTGACCACTGCAATGGAAGACCGCATTGAGATCGACCTGCTGGACAACAAGCATAGCGAGGTTGTTGCTGGAATTGCGCTGCGCGGGGCCCTTGTATGGCTGCTGCTGGCCGCGATCCTGTTGCTGCTGTTCGTATGGCAACCGTTGAACGCCGTCTTAATGGTAACCTTTGCAGCCATCGTCCTGATAGCTGTTCTGGTTTTCATGGGACCGCTGCGCTGGATGCACACCCTGCTGACGCGCACACAGAAGCGCGAGCTGGCGAGCATCCGCTCCGAGATCAAGGCAGCGCGCGCCAAACTCCAGGCGGGGGGTGGCGATGCGGACAGCGCGGCCCTGCACCTGCCGGGCCTGCTAGCCTACGAAGCGCGCATTCGTGATGTGTCAGTATGGTCGCTCGACTTTGGCACGCTGATCCGGTTCCTCGGTCTGCTGACCATTCCCGTTCTATCGTGGACCGGCGGCGCATTTGCAGAACGGGTCATTGACTGGTTGATCGGATAGCGGGGCGCAGCGGAATGGAAGAGAGCAAAGAAATTCCACCGGATCAGGCCTGGCGACACCTCCCTGCCTGGGAGCAGCGGCTCATGCGGATGTCACCCGTTGGGCCTGTTCTCACCGGTTTGGTGATTGCTGCCATCGTCTTTGCCAGTTTTTGCCTCGTTGCCCTCATGGATGGTGTGTCGATTTTCAGCAATGATGCACGCAGCGTTGTCGGCCTGACAGCCGAAGCTTGGGCGGGTTTCGTCATCTCGCTCTTCACCTGGGCCTTCATTTCGGCCAACGAACTGGTGGGCCGGCGCACCTTTACGGATGTTTTCATTCTGGCCCCAAAACTCGCCGGGGTGCGGGGTGAAGACCTGCTTCGGGCGCTAGAGCCCTCCAAAGAGCGCAACCGTGCGGGCCTGATCGCAGCAGGTGCAGGTCTTTTCGTCGGCGCCGGTGTTTTTCTTGGACAGCGCAATTCGGACAGGCCGGAACTGGGGCTTCTTGATAATTTTGGCCTCATTGATGTCTGGACTCTTATTGCCTCAATGATCCTCGCCAGCCTTGTCGTGCGCTGGGTGGTGATGACGCGTGGAGAGTCATCAATTGTGACCGACAGCCTGCTCGAAACCGCCAAACTGGACCTGCTAACGCGATCAGATGCGGGCGTCATTGGCCAGATAGCACTGCGCGGGGCGGTCGTCTGGCTGCTGCATGCGGCCATTCTGTTTCTCATGTTTGTCGGGCAACCGCTCAATGCCGTATTGATCGTCGCGTTCCTGGCAATTGTCGCCATTGCGGTCATGGTGCTCTTCACACCACTGCGCTGGGTGCACCAGTTGATTACCCAGACCAAGCAGAGCGAACTTGCGCAGGTGCGCGACGACATCCGCCTCGCCCGCCAGCAAGTCGCCCATACAGGACCTGATGGCGCAGAAGCGGGCAGCCGCCTCACTGGTTTGTTGGCCTATGAAGCGCGTATTGAGGGCGTTTCTGAATGGGCCATCGATGTGGGCACAATGCTGCGCTTTGCCGGGCTGCTTAGCCTGCCGGTCATCTCCTGGACCGGCGGGGCTTTCGCCGAACGGATTATTGACTGGATGATCGGATAGAGGCGCCTTCTTCATAGAGTTTGCCCATGCGCTTCTCATGCGCAAGTAGGTTTGGGCGCACTTCAACCAGCGCCTTTAGAGCAGTCTTGAAATCCGGACGCATGATGTTTGTGATGGATGCAAAGACCACCACATCCGCCATGGTTGGTGCGTCGCCAAACAGGTATGGTTTGTCGCCGAGCATCTGTGCAATCGCTTCAAGGTCTCTTGCGGCAAACGCATAGATTTCGTCTGCCGTATGGCGACCAAGGCCCTGATGATGCAGGGCAGCTTTGGTGGTCTTGAGAGCAGACCGGTAGATCAGGCCGCGCAGGACGGGCGGCAGGCCGCCGAAGAACTGCTCATAGACCGCGCCGTCATTGGCCGGGTCGATCCAGCGGCTGTAGACGATGATCCAGTACAGCCGCTCCTCAATCATCCGCTGCAGGGCATGAGACTGGGCGCGCTCCTGTGGTGCCAGTGTCGCGTCCAGATCAACGCCGTGCACTGCTTTGAGGTGTGCGACTATGTGTTCACTGTCAGAGACCGTTGTTGTGCCGTCCTCGAGATAAGGCAGTTTGCCGCGCGGCGTTTTGCCGGGATTCGTCACCACATGCATGTTGTAGGAGAGCCCGGCAAGTCGAAGCAGGCACTCGACCTTGGTTGTAAACGGGCTTGCGGATGTGGCTTTGGGGTCAGCAGCAGGAAAGCCATAAAGATCAAGTGCGGGCGCCGACATTCGGGAAACCTCATCGGGAACGGGCGGGTTGATTTCGATGGGCAGACCCTAAAGGGTGCCTACTGACACCATTGTGTCAGTAGTGATTGACCTGCTTTCCAACCGCATCTGAGGGCCGCATGCGCCGCGCTGACCGCCTGTTTGAAATCATCGAAATTCTGCGCCGGACCGACGGCACCGCCACCGCCGACCAGATTGCCGAGCAGACGGAAGTATCCGTTCGGACGATCTATCGGGACATTGCCTCCCTGAAGGCGAGTCGCGTGCCCATCGATGGGGAAGCTGGTGTCGGTTACACGCTGCGGCCCAGCTACGACCTGCCTCCCTTGATGTTCAATGACGAGGAGGCAGAAGCCATCGCGCTGGGCGCGCGCATCGTGGCCGCATGGGGTGACAAGGAACTTGCGGCAAAGGCGCAGTCGGCGCTTGGGAAAGTGCGCGCGGTGCTGACTGGCCCGCTGAAGGAACAGATTGATGCGCATGGACTGATCGCACCGCCCTATCACCATCAGGTGCCCATCGAGATTGATCTAGCGGAGATCCGCCATGCCATCCGCCACCGGAACAAGATCAGATTTCTCTACACACCCGAGCAGGGCCGCAAGCGCCGGCGCACGGCGTGGCCCCTGTCGCTGGCATTTTTCGGGCCTGTGTGGACGGTGCCGTGCTGGTGCGAACTGCGCGATGATTTCCGCAGTTTCCGTCCGGACCGGATGGAGAAGCTGGAGGTGCTGGACGAGACCTATCCGCGCGACTCAAAACGCAACTTGCGTGCCTTCACCCGCAAGCTGGAAGACCAGTACGGCAAAGGTGATCGAACGTACTGACGTCAGACTTTGGAAAACACACCCGCACGTCTTGGGTCGCCTGCGCCTTCCATGTGTCCGTTCGCGTCACACGAGGCGATGTGAACTCCACCGAAGAACATGTTGGGGTCCGCCCATGGCTCCACAATATCGAACTCTTTGCTCATGGCTTCGCGTTCGGCGTCCGGCCAGCCTTCTTCAAAACTCAGCTTCGTCGGCGTTGTTGCGTCTTCTCGGGTACCTTCCACATGCAGGCGTGGGTGCATGACGGCCTCTTCCGCGTGTGCACCGCGGGCCAGCAGGAGTGCTGTTTGCAACATGGCAGAGCGAATACGGTTTGATCCGCCGGACCCCAGAGCCGTGACGCTGCCCCGCTCATCATGGGCCAGCATTGGCGCCATCATGGAGCACATACGCATGTTTTCCGTCCACTGATGGAAACCACCGGGGTTGATGTCATCCTCGCCCAGCATGTTGTTCAGCATGAAACCGCAGCCGGGAACCAGCGCACCGCAGCCTTCGCCGTTGGAGACGGTGGTAGAAGCTGCGTTTCCGTCTGCATCCACCACACTGACATGGGTTGTGCCGCGCACAGCCTGCGGGCGGTGCTTGGCAGGTTTCTTCAGGTCTGCACGGATGGCCACCAGAGCATCCGGATCGCCGTCGCACTTTTCGCGCAGGGTGTTCATCCGCAGCAGGGTTGCCGCCACGTCCTGCGCCGGCACGCGATTGCGCTTATGGGACGCTTCAAGACGGTCTAGCCCCAGCGCCACCATGACACCTCCTGATGATGGCGGCGGTGCCGTCTCGATCATGAGATCACCGGCATGGGCAACAAGCGGCGCGCGGGTGGCTGTTTCATAGAACCGGAAATCATCGGCGGAGAGATGCCCGCCCATATCCTCAGATTGCCGCGCCATGGCCTGGGCGATTTCACCTTTGGTGGCAAGCACAAGTCCCTCGCGCGACACCGCATCAAAGGCGTCAGCCAGTTGCGGATTCTTTTGCAGGGCACCTTGTTTCAGTAGCTCATCGCGATCATCCGTAAACAGGTTACGCAGCTGCGGTGTTGCCCTGAGAATGGGATCAACAACGCCAAAGAGATATGCCTGAAACTCGGTGATCAGCACGCCTTCCTTGGCAGCACGGATCGCCGGTTCTGCAATGCGGGTCATGGGGACGCGGCCCAGCCGCTCATGGACTGCAAAGATGCCTGGTAAAAATCCCGGCGTTGCGGTCGCCCCAAGCCCTATGTGAAAGGCCTGGGTGACACTGCCAAAATCCACATGGACTTCACGAAAGTCTATGTCCCCTTGCGACCGTTTGCGGCGCGGGGTCTGGGCAAAAAAGTCAAAGACGCGGGTTTCGCCTCTGGAGCGAGCGGTCAGGAACCCACCGCCGCCGGGCGATGCAAGCACCGGCTCGGCGACACAGGCCGCGAGGAGGGCCGCGATGGCTGCATCAAATGCATTGCCGCCATCCTCCAGAAGCTCAGAAGCCGCTGCCGCTGTGACCTGATGGCCTGCGGCAACGGCTCCCTTGTGAGGCATGATTTTGTGTCGCGCGGTTATTCAGCAGCGGCGGCAGATGCCGGGGCTGCTTCACGGACATCCGGGTCTACATGTGCTTCGAACTTCTGGAAGTTGTCGATGAACATGTTGACCAGCGCGCGGGCCTGCTTGTCGTAAGCTTCGCCGTCGGCCCATGTGTCACGCGGGTTCAGAAGACGATCATCAACACCATGTACTGAGACGGGCACTTCGAAGCCGAAGTTGGCGTCGGTGCGCATGTCGGCATTCATCAGGCTGCCATCGAGGGCTGCATTGAGAAGCGCGCGGGTTTCCTTGATCGGCATGCGGTGGCCAACGCCATAGACGCCGCCGGTCCAGCCGGTGTTGACCAGCCAGCAGTTCACCTTGTGCTCATGGATGAGGTCACGCAACAGGTTGCCGTATTCGCTTGGGTGGCGCGACATGAAGGGCGCACCAAAGCAGGTTGAGAAGGTGGCTTCAGGCTCGGTCACGCCCTTTTCGGTGCCGGCAACCTTGGCGGTGTAGCCGGACAGGAAGTGATACATGGCCTGGCTCGGTGTGAGCTTGGCAATCGGAGGCAGCACACCGAAGGCATCAGCTGTGAGCATGATGATGGTGTTGGGCTGGCCGGTAATGCCCGACAGGCTGGCATTCGGAATGTACTTGATCGGATACGCGCCGCGGGTGTTTTCCGTCAGGGTCGCATCGTTGAAATCAAGCTGGCGGGTGTCTTCATCCATCACCACGTTTTCAAGCACGGTGGCAAAGCGCTTTGTGGTGGAGAAGATTTCAGGTTCTGCAGTTGCAGAAAGCTTGATCATCTTGGCGTAGCAGCCGCCTTCAAAGTTGAAGAGGCCGTTTGGTCCCCAGCCGTGCTCGTCATCACCGATGAGCTTGCGATCAGGATCTGCTGAAAGCGTTGTCTTGCCGGTGCCGGAGAGGCCGAAGAAGATGGCGCTGTCGCCATCCTTGCCGGTGTTTACCGAGCAGTGCATCGGCATGATCTTTTTTGGTGGCAGCTTGTAATTGAGCATGGAGAAGACGGACTTCTTCATTTCACCCGCATAGGACGTGCCGGCGATCAGCACGACCTGATTGGTGAAGTCGCAGGCGATAACCGTTTCAGAGCGGCAGCCATGACGCTCCGGGTCTGCCTTGAAGCTCGGCAGGTCGATGATCTTGAACTGCGGCTCAAAGGTTTCAAGCTCTTCGCCGGTCGGCTCGATAAGCAGGTGCTGAATGAAAAGCGAGTGCCATGCGAACTCGGTCACAACGCGGGTTGGCAGACGGTGATCCTTGTCGGCGCCGCCGAAAAGGTCCTGCACAAAAAGCTCTTTGCCTTTGGCGTGGGCCAGCATGTCAGCGTGGAGGGTGTCGAAGGCCTCCTGAGTCATGCCCTTGTTGTTGTCCCACCAGATGGTGTTCTCGGTGTCCGCCGTGCGAACAATGAATTTGTCCTGAGCAGAACGGCCTGTGTGCGAGCCGGTCTTGACGACGAGCGGGCCTTCAGCAGCGAGCTTGCCTTCGCTGCGATCAAGGGACATTTCGACGAGGGAGGCAGCGCCGTGGTTCCAGTGTTGAGCCTTGATGTCGGAAAAGCCCATTTTATCGAGGCCGTAGCTTGAAACCTTAGGACCGGTCTGTGTCACCTTCGTCGTCTCCTTAACGTCGCCCCGCTGCGGATCTTGTGTCGCGCGGGAAGCGAACCTGATGTCTGTCTGCGTGGCGGACAATCCGCCCTTGTTCCGCTGCGTGAATGCAGCGTGGCTTAACGCTTTGGCGTTACAGAGTCGATCCACAAAAGCTGCAATTTGGGCCGCTTTTTGGTGCAACGCCGCTACTCCGGGACCTGATGCACGCGCCGCGCCAATCCGGGCACTGTCGACGTGTTTTCAGGGATGCATGAAAAACCGCAGATTTCCCATAAAAATTCAGGGCTTAGCCAAATCCGGTCTTCAGGCGCCGCCAAAATATGCCGCGCCATATTGTTGCGCAACAGGCGGCGACAATTTTCGGGAATTGCGGTTACCGGGAGCAAAGCAGCGTGTGGAATCTGCAACGGATTCGCAGTTAGAGGACATTGGCGCCGGCCCTTAGTGAGTCTCTCCCGCCGTCTCCTGGCACTTTGGCCCGGCGAAATAAGGCGCTACAACATGAACGCGTCATCTTGATGCCCGATTCACCGCAGATATCTGCGGTCTGAGATCGGTCCTGCACCATCGACGACATGACTTACAGCGAACGAGAAGAAGGCGAACTCCCCCATGCCCACAGTTGCCCTGGTGGACGATGACCGCAACATCCTGACATCGGTGCAAATGGCACTGGAAGCGGAAGGCTTCACCGTGCGCACCTATAGTGACGGTGCTGCTGCCCTTGAGGGGCTGGCCGGCAAACCGTGCGATGTTGGCGTGTTCGACATCAAGATGCCGCGCATGGACGGCATGGAACTGCTGCGCAAGCTGCGCCAGACCAGCGAAATGCCGGTGATCTTTCTCACTTCCAAGGATGACGAGATTGATGAGCTGTTCGGCCTCAAACTGGGTGCGGATGATTACATCAAGAAACCCTTCTCCCAGCGTCTGCTGATTGAACGCATTCGCGCGGTCCTGAGGCGTGGGTCGCCCAAGGACAGCTCGGGCAACGGCAATGGCAAGAGCTCCAACAGCAATGGTGAGTTGACCTCCACAACCGAAGCCCAGGGCGTGATTGAACGCGGGCGGCTGGAGATGGATCCCGAGCGCCACGCCTGCACATGGGGCGGCAAGCCGGTGACACTGACGGTGACGGAATTCCTGATACTGCATTCGCTCGCCCAGCGCCCCGGCTACGTAAAGAGCCGCGACGCATTGATGGATGCGGCCTATGACGATCAGGTCTATGTGGACGACCGCACCATCGACAGCCACATCAAGCGGCTGCGCAAGAAGTTCAAGGCCGTTGATACCGAGTTTGACGCCATCGAAACGCTTTATGGCGTCGGCTACCGCTACAAGGAAGAGTAGCCAAGCTGATGGCTGATACTCCGCGCAGTTCCCGCAGCAGCAATGGTCGGCTCCCCGGCTGGCTGGCGTCGGCGCGCGATTTCGTCATGCCGCTTACCGCGCGCGCCCGGCGGACACTCAATGACCTTCAGGTGCGCGGGCGCTTCTCCACCCTCACCCGCCGCATCGTGGCGTTCAACGTGTTGGCGCTGGCCTTGCTGGCGGCCGGCATCTTGTATGTGAACCAGTTTCAGGCCGGGCTGATTGACCAGCGGGTGCAGAACCTGCGCGCGCAGGGCGAGATCATTGCCGGCGCGCTGGCAGAAGCCGCGACGATAGAGCTTGAGACGCAGATCATCGTGCCTGATGGCCCCGTCCCACAGATCGATCTGACGGTTGCTGCCCGACAGGCCCCGATTGACCCCCAGCGTGCCGCCGCCATTCTGCGCCGCCTTGTCTTGCCGACCGATGCCCGCGCACGGCTCTACAACACCAATGGCGTCATCGTGGTGGACTCGCAATTCATTGATACAGGTCGCGACGTCATTTCATACGAGTTACCACCGCCGCAGGACGACGAGTTCACGCTCGTGGACTGGTTCAACGTGCTTGTATCCGGCCTGCTGCGCGGCGCGGATGTTCCGCCCTATGAAGAACTGCCGGGAGACAAGGGCCTCAGCTACAAGGAAGTGCGCGGCGCGTTGCGGGCTGAACCCACCAGCATGGTGCGCGAGAATGATCGCGGTCAGCTGATTGTGTCGATTGCCGTGCCGGTGCAGCGTTTCAAGGCCGTGATGGGTGCGCTGCTGCTTTCTACGGAAGGCGGTGATATCGACGCCTTGGTACGTGCGGAACGCATGGCGGTGTTGCGGGTGTTCGGCGTGCTGATGGTCGTGTCGGTGCTGCTCGCCATCCTGCTGGCAGGGACGATCGCGGCCCCGATCCGCCGACTGGCAGAAGCAGCCGAACGTGTGCGCCATCAACGGCATACACGGGTGGAAATTCCTGATTTTCGCGACAGGCGCGATGAGATCGGGGAGTTGTCCGGCACGCTGCGTGACATGACGCGCGAACTCTACGCCCGCATTGATGCCACTGAACGGTTTGCGGCGGACGTGGCTCACGAACTCAAGAACCCACTCACCTCTTTGCGCAGTGCCATTGAGACATTGTCCATCGCCAAAGACGACAAGGCGCGCGAGCAGCTGCGCACAATCATTGCGGATGATGTGACCCGGCTTGACCGTCTGATTACGGACATCTCGGAAGCCAGCCGCATTGACGCCGAAATGAGCCGGGCGGAAGCCGTGCCCATTGATCTGACAGATGTCCTGACAACCTTCGTACGCAACTACACCCAGTCTCGCGATGGAGCTGAGACACGCGGTGTGCGCGTGACCTTTGATACGTCCACGCCGCGGACACGGCCCTTCATTGCAGAGGTGATAGAACTCAGGTTCGGGCAGGTGCTGGCCAATCTCGTGGACAACGCCGTCTCCTTCAGCCCTGATGGCGGCACCGTGGCGCTGGCAATCAAGCGCAATGGCGACGACATCGACATTACGGTGGAAGACAGTGGCCCGGGCATTCGACCGGAAAATCTCGAGGCGATTTTCAAGCGCTTCTACACCGACCGGCCAGAGCCGGATGCCTTTGGCAAGAACTCCGGGCTTGGTCTTTCGATCTCACGGCAAATCATGCAGGCCCTTGGTGGCTCGCTGGATGCTGAAAACGCGACAGATGAAAACGGCAAGACAACAGGCGCCCGTTTCATCATTCGCCTTCCTGCCAAATGACCAATACGCATCACGCCACCTGTATTGGGCGTCGCGGACGTGCTGCCTTGCTGCGTGGCCCCTCCGGGTCGGGCAAGTCCGACCTGGCCTTGCGTTTTCTGGAGACCTACACGGACGCATGGCTCATTGCCGATGATCAGGTGATCCTGTCAGACGAGGGGTCGCAGGTTTTTGCGTCGGCTCCCAATGTCCTGAAAGGGCTTCTTGAGGTTCGGGGTCTTGGGATTGTCAGCCGGGCAGCGCCCGCCACTGCAAAACTTTTTCCGCTGGCCCTGATTGTAGATCTCACGCCAGGTGGTGCACTTCCACGTATTGCCGAGCCGCGTTTCGAGACCCTGAATGGCGTCGATTTGCCGGTTATCCCCTTGGCAGCATTCGAAGTTTCAGCCCCGCAAAAACTCGCGCTGGCCCTGGAAACCATCGGCTCGGGGCGCTTTCCCGGAGACGATGGTCGTTTGAGCTGAGATAGCTGGGCGCGCTTCCCCCGAAAGGGCCATCAAATCTACTTGCCAAAACGCCCCGGAAGGCGTTGAGATCATCTGTGACGCTCGTGTATTGAGCGTCAGTACCGTTCCTTGGGATCAAGGCACGGCTTCAATTCCACCGTATACGGATCACTGAAGACACATGATCGGTCTTGTACTTGTTACCCACGGACATCTGGCCACAGAGTTTGCTGCCGCTATGGAGCATGTGGTTGGTCCGCAATCGAATACCCGCGCCATCTGCATCGGACCGGACGACGACATGGAGGAGCGCCGCAAGGAAATCATCTCCGCCGTCGGCGCTGTTGAAACCGGCGATGGCGTCATTCTGCTGACGGACATGTTCGGTGGCACTCCATCTAACCTCGCCATATCTGTGATGGAACAGGCCAACGTCGAAGTGCTTGCAGGCATCAACCTGCCGATGCTGATCAAGCTTGCAAGCGTCAGAGTGGATACACCTCTTGCCGAGGCGGCTGCTATGGCACAGGAATCAGGCCGTAAATACATCAACATTGCCAGCGAACTCCTGGCGAACGACAAATAACAAAAAGGCTGCTGCGATCATCGGGCGGTCAGGGATGAAACACGGGCCATGAGTGCGCCGGACGATAAGCAGGGCGACGCGCCCCAGGGGGGCGACTTGTCCCGAGACCTCACAATTACCAATGCCCGTGGGCTCCACGCCCGCGCGTCGGCGCGATTTGTGAATCTGGCAGAATCATTTGATGCGGATATCCGCGTATCCCGCGATGGGCAGACGGTTGCCGGCACATCCATCATGGGGTTGATGATGCTCGCCGCCTCGAAGGGCTGCGGCATCAAGGTGCAGGCCTCGGGCCCTCAGGCAGAAGCTGCGATGGAAGCACTCAGCAAACTGGTGACAGACAATTTTGGCGAAGAATGACGCTTAAGCGCTCTTCGCGACGTCGTCTGTTTCCTCGTCATGGACTGCGATTTCATCATATGTCTTGACGCAATTCCGCCCGGCACCCTTGGCGGCATACAGGGCTTCATCGGCATTCCGGTAGAGAATTTCCAGCTCCTCCGCGTTATCGGGGAAGACTGAGATACCAATGCTGCCGGACACGCTCACATCCTGTCCCGACGACAGGCGAACCGGCATTTCGATGGCACGCAGCAGACGGGTCGCAAAGCGCGCCGCACCCAGGCCATCATCAAGGTGCAACAGGACCAGAATAAATTCGTCACCGCCGGTTCGCGCAACGAAGTCGGTTTCGCGAACTTCTTCGCGCAGGCGGTCTGCCAGTTCCACCAGCACTTCGTCGCCAGCGCCATGGCCATAGTGGTCGTTGATGGGTTTGAAGCCATCGAGATCCAGCGCGAGGATTGCCGCCTTTTCGCCCGAGCGCTTGGCGTGCTTCAGCATCGATGACGTGAAGTCGTTAAGCGCAGTGCGATTGGCCAACCCTGTCAGCGGATCGGAAATGGCCTGCTGCTCCATGGCCACGGCAAGTTCATGGCGCTCCGTAATGTCAGTGGCGGAGAACACGATGGTTCCATCGCCCCGGCGAACGATTTCCATCGCCAGGACGCGCTCTTGGTTGCCCTTCAACGACAGGTCGTAACGCAAGACACCCTCGGTCAGCTTCTCACCCATGAAGCTGATGACATTCTGGACAGTTTCCATGGGGTCGCCGGTGCCGAAGTCTCCGCGGGTGGCGAGATAGAGAAGCAGCTCATGAAGTGACCGGTCGCGTGAAAACCAGTCAGGGGGAATACTGAGCAGTTCGCTCAGGCGCAGGTTCCAAAAGAGAATTGCATCAAAGCCGCGGGTCGCCAGCACGCCATGGGACATGGCCTCGATGACCCCGCCCATCATGTCTACGTCCTGACTGGCCTTGGTGGCTTCTTTTTCAGCTTCTTCTGCGCGCTTCGTCGCGGTCCTCAAGTCGTCCCGAACGCCGGCCATCTTGGTGGTCAGCTGCTCGGTATCGGCAGCCATGGTGTCAACCTGGGCTTCTCCTTCCA
>JBCBUN010000016.1:0-12994 GCA_039818145.1 Pseudomonadota bacterium | reverse complement strand
TGCCAGTAAACCCGCGTACTCGCAAAGCCTTGATCACCGGCTGCCTGACAGTCGCCGTCGCAACATCAGCAACGCTCCTGCTTGCAACCCATGGCGCCAACAAGGCCCTCGCCCAGGATGGACCCTCAGACGCATGCTCCGGACTTGGCCTTAAAATCGATAGCCACATTAGTGGAGACATCCCCCTTGGCGGTCCCATTGCACTTGCAAGCCGACGGGCAGTGGACCGCGATGTGAACATGGAAGACGACATCACAGCGCGGCTGGCCAATCTGGGGTTCAAGATCGACGACAATGCGTTTTGGCAGTTTGTCTACGAGACCGACAATCAGCACCCAAAGCGCGACCCCAATTTCACAATCCGCTCGGAAGTGCAGGGCGGCCGTGAACCAGAGGCGGTCGGGCAATACCGGTTTGACCGCGACGGTGACGTTTGCTCTCCCCTGTCCACCTACACCATGGACTTTGAAGTCCTTGACCAAGGTGCGCGCGTCGTCTGGCGCGGCCATGCCAAATACACGACCCGCACGCAGGAGCCTGTCGCGGACAAGGAGCGGCTGACCGAACGCCTGATCAGCGCATTCCGCAGCGACCTCAAGCAAAGCCACAATCTTTCCGGTCGCGGCAAGGATTGATCCGACACATGACGGTTGCGCTCTACGCCTTCACCTGCGGACATCTCACCATGCCCTTCAAGTCGTTTCTTGAAGGCGAGGAAGGCACGCTGACAGTTCCCGTGCCGGCCTACCTGGTGGTGCACGAAAAGGGATCCGTATTGTTCGACACGGGCCTTAATCCGCACGCCGTCCATGATGACGCGCGCTATCGCGGTCAGGTCCACAAGTCTCATGAGTTTCATGTGACCCAGCATGAATTGTTGCCCGCACGCTTTGAGCAGGCCGGGCTGGATATTTCCACTGTCACCCATCTTGTGAATTCTCATCTGCACTTCGACCATGCCGGCGGCAATCAACTGGCACCTGACGTGCCCGTCATCGTGCAAAAGCGCGAACTTGAACATGCCCGCGAAGCCGGCGCGCCTTTTGGCTATGTGGCTGAGGACTTTGAAACCGGCCAGTCTTTCAACATGATCACCGGCGAGCTTGATTTATTCGCGGACGGCTCCGTCGTCTGCATCCCGACACCGGGCCATACGCCCGGGCATCAATCGCTCAAGGTAGCAACAGACAAAGGGCAGTTCGTGCTGGCGGGAGACGCCTGCTATCTGCGCCGGTCACTGGACAATCTGCACTTGCCCCGGTTTCGTCATGACGAAGAGGCAATGCTCGCGTCCCTGCACACGTTGCGAGACCTGCAACAGCGCGGCGCGACCATCATGTATGGCCATGACCCTGAATTCTGGAAAGACATCCCGCAGGCGCCAAAACGACTTGGCTAGTCTGCCTCCGGGACCGGCTGACGCACCGCACCTGACATAGCAAAAATCGTCAGAGCCACAAGGGAGGCAGCTGCAACAGCCAGATAGGCCGCGCCATATCCCCCGGCCAGATCATAAACAACACCCACCAGCGCGGGACCCGCGGCAACCCCAACCGTGCCGAACATCTGGCTGAGGGCAAAGATGCGTCCATAGTCGCGCAGACCAAATGCCTCACCCAGCAATAGCGGCTGCAACATCAGGATATTGCCCACGGTCACGCCGAAGAGCACCGATGCCGCAATCAGCGCCACGGCATCTTCAGCAAAAGCAAAAGCCGTCAGGCCAACGGCCTGCATGGCCATGAAGGCGAGCGTGAATGTCCGGATCGGCAAACGCGACAACGCCACCCCGCCAAGCAACCGGCCAATGATACTGGACGCCGCCAGCACCGAGACCGCGATTGCCGCCAGCGCTGCATCTTCGCGCACGGTCACAAGCCTGAACTGATGCGACAGCGCACCCACCTGCGCCATCATGGCAAACACATAGGCTGCGGTAACGCCAATGAAGAAACGCGAGCGGATGGCCACCGCCATGGGAACACCGTCCGGCGGCCCGTCGTGCTCGCCATCCGCAAGCGGTGGATCGCCATCAATACGCAGTCCCATGCTTTGCGGGCTGGGCCGCATGACAAAGAGAGCCGCAGGCACAACGCCCACAAAAAACATGATCGCCAGCCAGTGGCCGGCAATCTCAAGGCCCTGGCTCTGGATGATCCAGGCTGAAAGCGGCGCAAAGACAATGCCGCCTACAGACAGGCCCGTGGAAGCCATGGAGAGGGCAACCGCACGCCGCCGCGCAAACCACCGCGCCACCAGCGTGGTCGCCGGGACCAGGGCGCAGCCTGCATAGAGGACGCCGAACAACGCGTAGAAAAAATAGAGCTGCCAGACTTCCGTAATGGACCCGACGAAGGCAAACACCATCGCACCCAACGCACCGGAAATCGCAACGACATAGCGTGCATCATAAACTTCGATCAGGCGTCCAACCGCCATGCCTGCAAAGCCCGACGCGAGGAAGAACGTCGCCGTCGCACCGGAAACCTCACTGACGTCAAAACGCTCTTCGCTGAAGGCGCCGAGCAGCACTGACAGATTGTAAAATCCAATGCCCGCCGTGGTCGCCATGGTGACAAACACCGCCGCAACCACCCACCAGCCATAATAAACGCCGCGCAACTGCGTCAGTGTGCGGCCGACAAGTGAGCTGGACTGCGACATGAAGCGATTACATCCCGGACGAGGAGCGGCCTTTTCGACCACCACGCTCTGCAGCGCGCTTGCGGTCCATCTTGATGGCCCTGCGATGGGCCAAGGCGGCAGCAAAGCCCAACAGGCTGGCCGGGGCAATATACACAGCCCCGAAGGCTGCCCAGTCCACCCGGTCCAGCACACTGATGGCCACCAGCGTCGACAGACCGACATTGCGGGTGCCGGTTTCAATCGCCACCGTGAAGGCCTGCGCCCGGGTCAAAAACATGCTGGAGATGAAAAAGCCACCACCTGCACTCAAGGCAAACATGACGGCGGCCAGCGGCATGGATGATTCGATGCCTTCACTGAACGGCTGCCAGTCCTGAATGGCCAGCAGCACCACAACCCCATACAGCGCGTACTGAGCACCCTGCTGTGCCCGATCGATATTCCGCTGCACCCACGCAGGATGCGTTGCCCTGGCCCACATACCAATCGCAACCGGCAGCAACACCACCGCAAACAATTGCGTGAGCGTCGGCCCCAACGGAATGGAAACAGATTCACCGGTGGCAGCGCCCACATCAGCAACGGACAGGGCAAAGGACAAGACAAGCGGCAGCGTCAGGATGGCCAGGACACTGGACATGGTCGTAAGGGATATGGACAGCGCCAGATGACCGCGCCCAAGCAGCGTCAGCACATTGGAGAACCCACCGCTTGGACAGGCCGCCACAATCGCCAGCCCGACGGCCGTCGCCACAGGAAGCGGCACCAGCCAGAGTACGAGAATGGCAATGGCGGGAAACATCGTGAGCTGGACGGCACTGCCGATGAGGAAACTCTTGGGCGCCGCCACCAGATCGCGGAAGTCGCGCCGGGTCAGCTCCATCCCGACAGTCACCATGACCCCAAACAGGGCCGCAGGCAGGATCATGTCCTGCACGATGTTGAATGAGCCGCTCACGAGAAGAAGTGTCGCCTTTCAAGAGTGCGCCAGATAGATGGAATGCCCGAACCAGAGACTGGAAAGGCAATCCGTCGAGGTCCGGCAGGAAGGGAGGGCGCCGGGAGTCTGACCGGCGGACAGTACCTACCCATCTAACATGTGGAAAGCCCTGCTCCCATCAACATGTGGTGTAGCAACAGTGCAAAAAAGTGGCCGCACAGTCGCAGGCAGCCCATGAAGGACCGGTAAACACCACACTCAACCGCCCGCGCGGCATCAATGTGGCAGCGCGCCCTCAAAGAGGCCTCAGCCATCGTCGCCGCATGACCACACCAGGCCTTGAGCCAACACGCGGGGCAGCGCACACTGGCGCCGATACGTCCCAAGATTGAAAGCGCCACCCCTTGCCCGATCACACGTCTGATCACATCCCTGACGACGCCCAAGTCGAGCCCGCCAGCCATCCGGACGTGGAAACGGACACCGGGGCCGAACGTCGTTTGCATGAGCGCGAGACCGGTACCGCAACCCGTCCCACCATTGATCTCGGCTTTGGTCCTGTCGACATCATCGACTGGTCATTCGGCGGTGCCCGCCTCAAAGGCACAACCCTGTCTTTGACGGTCGGCGAATTCGCCACCGGCAACATCTCCCTGGGGACAGCCAGCGGCAAGTTCATTGCCGACGTGGTCCGCATTCACCCGCCCTATTTCGACCCTCAAAGCAGCCCCGACGAAATCAGCCTGCGCTGGCTTGATCTCCCGCCCGACGTGCTCGAGCAGATGATCGCCGCCAAGGCATCACCCTCTTCGCCATAACCACATCAAACCAAACCGAGGAAACAACCATGGACTACACGACACTCGACATCCGCAAGGAAGGTGCCGTCGATTGGGTAACGCTCAACCGGCCCGACGCGCTCAACTCCCTTGATCCCATCATGATCGACGAGCTGCTGGACTATTTCCAGTCGCTCTACATGAACAACGCCGTGCGCGTAGTGGTGCTCCAGGGCGCCGGTCGCGCCTTTTGTGCGGGCCTTGATCTCAAAGACACGTCCAACCGGTCGGACAGCTCGGCCGTTCAGTCCGGACCGGCCGCAGGCCTCATGTCCCAGCGCCGCATCTCTGAAATCGTCATGCGCATGCGCAAGTGCCAGCAGCCGATCATTTCCCTGGTCCATGGCCCGGCCTGCGGCGGCGGCTTTGCCCTGGCGCTGGCCTCCGACATCCGCATTGCCGGCGAGAGCGCAAAAATGAATGCTGCCTTCATCCGCATTGGCCTGTCGGCGTGCGATATCGGCGTCTCTTACTTCCTGCCACGTCTTGTGGGCGTTTCGGTCGCCAGCGAATTGATGCTCACCGGTCGCTTCATCAAGGCCGAGCGCGCGCTGGCAACGGGCCTTGTTTCCGAAGTGGTGCCCGACGACAAACTCGAGGAGGCCGTCCGCCCCTATCTCGACGAGATGCTGACAACAGCCCCCCTTGGCCTGCGCCTCACCAAGGAATGCCTCAACATGAACATCGACGCGGGCTCCCTTGAGGCGGCCATTGCCATGGAGGACCGCAACCAGATTCTCACCGCCCAGACCCACGATGTGAAGGAAGGCTTTGCAGCCTTTGTGGAGAAGCGGGCGCCCCAATATCAGGACCGGTAGGTCCTGCGACCGCCAAAGAGCATAAGGACCGGAAAGAGTCCGCTAAACCACTGTACGCGTTGCGTAATCACTGCAAAAATGCGGAGTCGATAGCCGCATTTTGCAGTGCAAAAAAGGCTCGACATGTGGCCCGCCATCGGTACACTGCGCGCCAATTCTAACAACTTTGTCAGTAAGCGAGGGATGGCCACATGCCTACCTATAAAGCCCCTGTCGACGACTTCATGTTTATCTTCCACGACCTCCTGAAAATTCAGGATCGTGACGATCTGCCCGGATTCTCGGACCTCACTGAAGACATGACCCGCGCCATCCTCGAAGGCGGCGGCAAGTTCTGCGAAGAAGTCCTGCAGCCGATCAACCAGTCCGGCGATGCCGAAGGCGCCCATTTTGAAAACGGCGTCGTGCGCGTGCCGGAAGGCTTCAAGGAAGCCTACGAGCAGTATTGCGAAGGCGGCTGGAACCGTCTGGCCGCCCCGGAAAGCCTGGGTGGCGCCGGCATGCCTGCCGTCGTGAGCTTTGCCTTCACCGAAATGGGCATGGCCGCAAACCAGGCCTTCACCATGTATCCCGGCCTGACCGGCGCAGCGTACAGCGCCCTGGCTGCCACCGGCGACGACTGGATGAAAGAGCACGTTGTGCCCAAGATGGTGAGCGGCGAGTGGACCGGCACCATGTGCCTGACCGAGCCTCACTGCGGCACCGACCTCAAGCTGATGAAGACCAAGGCGGTTGAGCAGGACGACGGCACCTACAAGCTGTCCGGCACCAAGATCTTCATTTCCGGCGGTGACCACGACATGACGGACAACATCGTCCACATGGTGATTGCCAAGATCCCGGACGAAAACGGCAAGCTGGCTGATGACCTTTCCACCGTGAACTTCTTCATGGTGCCCAAGGTCAATGTGGACCAGGAAACCGGCGCCCTTCAGGAGCGCAACGGCGTATCCACAGGCTCCATTGAAAAGAAGATGGGCATCAAGGCGCAGGCCACCTGCGTGCTCAACTTCGACGACGCCAAGGCCTACCGGCTTGGGCCAAAGCCGCAGCCAAAGTCCGCGGACGCAGGCGGCGACAAGCCCAAATCCAAGTCCTCCGGCATGGCCGGCATGTTCGGCATGATGAACGCCGCCCGCATGGGCGTGGGTATCCAGGGCATCGCCATCGGCGACGTCGCCTACCAGAACGGCGCCATCTATGCCAACGAACGCCTCGCTGGCCGCGCGCTCTCCGGTGCCAAGAACCCGGATGCGTCTGCTGACCCCATCATCGTGCACCCGGATGTCCGCCGCATGCTCCTGGCATCGCGCTCCTTCGTGGAAGGCGCCCGTGCAGCTGCCATGTGGGTATCTCTGATGTTCACCGAGGCCCGCGCGGCCAAGGATGAAAAGACCCGCGAATTCGCTGAAGACATGGGCCAGCTGATGACCCCGATCATCAAGGGCTACTTCACCGACAAGGGCTTTGAAGCTGCCAACAACTCCATGCAGGTCTTTGGTGGCCACGGCTACGTTGCCGACCATGGCATGGAGCAGTTCGTCCGTGATGCCCGCATCAACCAGGTCTATGAAGGCGCCAACGGCGTTCAGGCTCTGGACCTTGTGGGCCGCAAGATGACAGCCAAGGGCGGCCGCGCGCCTATGTCCTTCTTTGCCCATGTGCAGGCATTCATCGACGCCAATCAGGGCGACGCCAATCTGAAGCCGCTGCTTGATTCTCTTCAGGCAGGCCTTGGCGACCTTCAGCACGCCGCCCTGTGGCTGGCTGAAAACGCACCCAAGGACTTCGAGCAGGCCGGTGCTGCCTCTTACGACGTGATGACCATGTTCGGCATCGTGACGCTCGGCTTCATGTGGGCCCAGATGGCCAAGACCGCGCAGGCCAAGCTTGATGCCGGTGAAGGCGATCCCGAGTTCTACAAGCGCAAGCTGGTGCTGGCGAAGTTCTGGATGGAACGCGAAATGCCCATGACAGCGTCTCTCAAGGTACGGTCCGCTGCCGGTGCTGAGACCCTGATGGAACTGGACGCTGCCAACTTCTAGGCACGTCACACACATATGACGCAGCGTCCGCAAGGACGTCAGCGGCGGCAAAGGGGACTCCCTTTTGCCGCCGCTTTGCGTTAAGGCCTTGGGGGAACGCATACGCAAACTTCCCACGAGGACATAAAACCCATGAAAAACCTCTTCGACGTGTCCGGCAAAGTCGTCGTTATCACCGGCGGCAGCCGCGGCATTGGCGAAATGATCGCCACCGGCTTTGTAGAAAACGGCGCCAAGGTCTACATCACCGCCCGCAAGGCAGAGGCCTGCGACGCAACCGCGGCCCGCCTGTCTGAAATCGGCACCTGCATCTCCCTGCCCTACGATCTGTCCACCGTTGAAGGCGTCACAGCCTTTGCCAAGGAGATTGAAAGCCGCGAAGACAGGCTCGACGTCCTCATCAACAATGCAGGCGCTGCCTGGGGCGAGCCCATTGATGACTACTCAGAAAAAGGCTGGGACAAGGTTTTTGACATCAACCTCAAAGGCCCGTTCTTCCTGACCCAGAAGCTGCTGCCCCTGCTTCGCAAGTCCGCCACCTACGAAGAGCCGGCCCGCATCATCAACACAGCCTCCATCAACGGCATCGAGCCTCCGATCCTTGATACCTTTGCCTACTCCTCCTCCAAGGCCGGCATGATCATGCTGACCCGCCACCTGGCCGGCCGCCTTGCAGACGACAACATCCTCGTCAACGCCATCGCACCGGGCCCCTTCCCGTCCAACATGATGGCCGCAACGCTGGCCATCATGGGCGACGCCATCAAGGCGGATAACCCGCGCAAGCGCATCGGTGAACCGGAAGACATCGCAGGCGTCGCCATCTTCCTGGCGTCGCGTGCGTCTGCCTACACCACAGGTGCCTGCGTCCCCTGCGACGGCGGCGCAAGCCAGGTTTAGACGACCACACATCACGTTACTGCAAACGCCCTTCTCAGTTCTCTGAGGGGGGCGTTTTCATTTTCAGCACCAAAAGCTTCGCCGGGCCAAAGCCCGCGAAAGCATGAGGGAGAACGGGAGCGCTGCCGTGGCAGCCCGGCCGTTGTGATCAAGAACTGTATCGAGTGCCGCTCTTAAGCAGCGCTCCCGTTACGGATGGTCTTCGGCTTGGGCACAAGCGATGGGGCGAGGCGTTACCTCGCAGTGGTCCACCGCAGCCCTGCTACCGGTCACACACGCATTCCGACACCGGTCTGGCCATGTGTCGCGTCCGCATGCACGTCCACCGGGGCGATCTTACTCTACGCGCCGGGCCGAGCCTTCGCCGCCTGCCAGAGGTCACGTCCGTTACCCGTGATCCACCTTTCAGGCCATCCGCCCCCGTGCCCAAGCCCGGACGGTCCGGGATGCCCTCAAGCACGAGGCATGCCCAGTATGAGGCAGCCAAAAGGACCGGGGATAAGGAAAACAAAAAAATCCGTAGCCCCGGACTTGATCCGGGGCCTACTCGCAACCAATCACCGGTACAGCCACCGCGACTGGACCCCGGAGCAAGTCCGGGGATGCGGAGCGTTGGAGAAGGGCACAGGCGTGCAGCGGTCTACCGCATCTCCGGCACACGCGCCCGCGCATCCAGACCGCGATTGCTGTCCGTCGCCAGTTCCTTCACCAGCGCGCTGACCTCGGGGTGGTTGGCAATCGCTGACATGGTCACCAGAGTCTTGGCCACCGCTTCTGCGTTGAGCGCAAAGCCGAACAGTTCTTCCTGAAAGGTCAGCGGTTTGGGGAAGGTGCGCAGCTGAACCGGTGCGCCTTCCTCAAGGCCAACCGCTTCGCGGGCCGCTTCAATCGTTGTGCTGAACCCGCCCAGCTTGTCGACCAGACCCTTGTCCATGGCATCCACGCCGGCCCAGACGCGGCCGCGGGCAATCTCTTCGGTTTCAACGGCAGACAGATTGCGTCCGCCGGCCACACGGTCCTTGAAGTCTTCGTAGGCCGTTGCCAGCCACGCGGTAAAACGTGCCCGCTGCGGATCACTGAACCGCGTATCCATCGCCCAGATGTCCGCGTTGTCGTTTGTCGAAACCGCGTCCACATTGACGCCGATCTTTTCAAACAGGTCGCCTACGGAGAATTTGGCACCGATGACACCAATGGAGCCAGTTACCGTTGTCGGGTGCGCCACAATGACGTCCGCCCCAGCCGGAATGTAATAGCCACCCGATGCCGCCATTGATCCCATCGAGGCAATGACGGGAATGTCCTGCGCCTGCACGGCACGGATTGCATCCCACACCTGGTCGGAGGCCGACGCTGATCCACCCGGTGAATCAATGCGCACCACAATGGCCTTCACTTCTTGGTCGTCCGCAGCATCCAGAATGGCATTGGCCATGGTGTCTGACCCGATCATGGGTTCACCACCAAACGGCCCCATGGGCGGAGATTCGCCGGGCACGATGGTTCCCTGGCCGTACACAACCGCAATGACGTCGCCTTCACTGGAGGCCGCTTCCGCAGCCGCATAGCTTGCCAGCGACACAAAGTCTGCGTCGTCACCAGCGGCGGCCAATACGAGGTCAGCCACTTCGCGTTCATAGGCCAGCTTGTCGATGAGTTTTGCTTCAACAGCTGCAACCGCGCCAAATGGCGCAACAGCCAGCGCCGCATCAAGGTCAGCGACGCTCATGTCGCGGCCCGCCGTAATACTGTCGGCCATGCTCGCGTAGATCACATCCACCAGCCGCTGGTTGGCTTCGCGCTGGGGGGCGCTCATCTGCGTATCCGTAAAGGTGTCCATGGCACCCTTGTATTCGCGGAACGCCACTTTTTCGGCCGTGACACCAATCTGGTCCAGTGCATCGCGGGCATAGGTCAGGCGCGCGCTCAGACCTGCCGGCATGAAGCTGCCGGTCGGCTGCATCCAGATCGTGTCCGCCTGCGCCAGCACCTGGTAGTCGCCCAGCGCTTCAGGAACGATGTCCTGCGTATAGCCATAAACCGGTTTGCCCGATGCCTTGAACGGCACCATCGCTTCCAGAATTTCATTGGCGGTGGTCGACCCCACAAAACCATTGCCGCCGCGGATGTAGAGTGCTTCCACCGTGTCATCCTCAGCCGCCTGCCTTAGCCCGGCATGCAGGCTGGCCAGCGTCAGGACCTCGTATCCGTCAGCGAAGGCGAAAAAGTTCTGCACCGGCTGCTGGTAGATCGGGTCCGCCAGATCAATAAGCACCACCTTGCGCTCCGGCAGGGGCTCCTGCTCCGGCGTCACGGATGACGCCACCATGGCCACCAGAACAACGGGGATAATGAACACCGCAATCAACAGGGCGGTCAAAACACCGGCGATGGTTATGAAGAACTGACGCATGATACTGCTCTCGCTTGGTCAAAGGTGCCGCGCAAAGGGCGGGCAGACTTCTGGATATGTGGGCTACCTGAACTTGTCTGTGGCAGTGATGAACTCGTGAATGATGCCCGGCTCGGTTGCTGTGTGGCCGGCATCGGGCACGATTTTGAGCTCCGCCTTCGGCCATGCCTGTTTCAGCGCCCATGCTGTCATGACCGGGGTTACCACGTCGTAACGACCCTGAACCATGACGCAGGGAATGCCCTGCAGCTTGTGAGCATTGGCAATCAGCTGGCCGTCCGCATCAAAAAAGCCGTCATTGATGAAGTAATGACACTCGATGCGGGCAAAGGCCTCCGCAAAGTCATCAGCGCCAAAACGCGCTTCGCGGTCGGGGTCGGGCAGCAGGGAGAGTGTTGAACCTTCCCAGGTGCTCCATGCCCGCGCGGCCTCAAGGCGCACCGCCGCGTCATCGCTGGTCAGGCGCTTATAGTAGGCGGAAATCATGTCGCCGCGTTCAGCTTCGGGAATCGGCGCTACATATTTTTCAAATGCTTCTGGATAGAGCGCCGCCGTGCCGTTTTCGCCAACGCGCCCGGCATAAAACCAGTCCAGCTCGATTTTGCGCAGGGTGAAGATGCCGCGCAGCACCATCTCGGTCACCCGCTCCGGGTGGGTCTCCGCATAGGCCAGCGCCAGGGCAGAGCCCCATGAGCCGCCGGTGACCTGCCATTCCTCAATGCCCAGTTCCTCACGCAGCTTTTCAATGTCCGCGACCAGGTCCCATGTCGTGTTCTCGCGCAGGTCCGCATAGGGCGTGGATTTCCCGCAGCCGCGCTGATCAAACAGGATGATGCGGTAGTGGTCGGGGTCGTGACTGCGGCGCATGGTCGGGTTGGAGCCGCCGCCCGGGCCGCCATGCAGGACCAACGCCGGCTTGCCATCCGGATTGCCGCATTCCTCGTAATAGATCTCGTGGATATCGGAGACCTTGAGGCGGCCGGTTCGGTAGGGCGCAATCTCTGGATAATTATCCCGGCGCAGGGCTGTGGAAGACGTATCAGGCATCGGCTTTGGCAGGCTCCGCAAAAAGCTTAAGGCAGGAAGTCCAAGCGCCAGTTTGGCACGGAAATGCGCCGCTTCCACGTCATAGTGCGCATGCCCCACATATAGGGGCCCCGGCCTGCGCCACACACCCCCTTTAGCGGGGATAGACTTGTGGATAAGTCGCCTGTGACAGGTGATTTGCCACGTCCGATGTTAACGTATTGCACCCATAGGTGGAGGGATTTGCGGCTTCCGACCCACTATATGTTGTGTCATGCACCCTAAATATGGTGGTCTGAGCTGCGGCTGTTAACCAATTCGATTTGCGGTGGAAAAAAGTTTTTGCGCCCAATCCCATTAACCAAGCGGCGGAGCGCTGATTTGCAAACCTGTCAATGGGGTTTGTTCGCCCTTTTTTCGTTAACAGACTGACACAATCACTTGACGGTAAAACACCTGCAGATACTATATCTCGTATTGGCAGCCGGTTCGGCGGGTTTCTAGAGGGGAGTCCAAGGGACCACGGGGGAGTGAAATTCTCTTTCGGTCCTGCCATCCGGCCAGAATGGTCGTTTCATAGACGTTTAGGCGTGTTTTCCGAGGTGTATTTCTCGGTGCGGGAGAGGTGTGCCCGGCGTCCAGCGGGTTGGTGAGAAGCAACAGCTGGATCAAGGGCGCGGGTGAAATTGCCAATTTAGGCACACGGTTTTTTACAAGGCATGCGGGCCTTGACCGGGTACCATCGAGGGGGAGCAGAAGAAGTCATGTTTCAGACGCAGGCAGTTCAGTTTGAGAAGCGCGGCCGGGTAGAGGTAGATCGCAGTCGCGACGCTCTGCTGACCGATTTTGGCCGTGAAACCCTCGTCGACCGCTATTTGATGCCGGGCGAGAGCTTCCAGGACCTGTTTGCGCGCGTCGCGTCTTACTATGGCGACGACGATGCCCACGCCCAGCGCATCTATGACTACATCTCCAAATTGTGGTTCATGCCCTCAACGCCCGTGCTGTCCAATGGCGGCACCGAGCGCGGCCTGCCCATTTCCTGCTTCCTGAACGAAGCAAATGACAGCCTCGACGGCATTGTCGGTCTGTGGAACGAGAATGTGTGGCTCGCCTCCAAGGGCGGCGGCATCGGCTCCTACTGGGGCAATCTGCGCTCCATCGGTGAGACGGTCGGCGGCGTTGGCAAGACGTCGGGCATCATTCCCTTCATCCGCGTGATGGATTCACTGACCCTCGCCATTTCCCAGGGCTCCCTGCGCCGTGGCTCGGCTGCCGTCTATCTCGACGTCAACCACCCGGAAATCGAAGAGTTCATTGAGCTGCGCCGCCCCACCGGTGGTGACCCCAACCGCAAGGCCCTGAAC
>JBCBUN010000015.1:0-13093 GCA_039818145.1 Pseudomonadota bacterium | reverse complement strand
AGGATCGTGTCGGGATCGCCGACAAAATCGCGATAGGCAAAGAACAAAAGCTCCATGGCTTCGATCAGACGTGCTTCCGCCTCGGCATTCTCGCCACTTGCCTGTGGAGCTTTTGTTCTTTGCCTATCGCGATTTTGTCGGCGATCCCGACACGATCCTGGAAGGCCAGGGCTTTGGCCGCGCCCATCACCGCGTGCTCCACTTTGTCGGTCGCAATCCCGGCATCACTGTGCAGAGCCTGCTCGCGATCCTGCAGATCACCAAGCAGAGCCTGGCCCGTGTCCTGCGCCAGCTTGTTGAGGCAGACCAGATTGAACAGCGCACCGGCGCCCAGGACCGCCGTGAGCGCCACTTACATCTCACCGACAAGGGGTCAGCCCTCTGGCACCAATTGCAGGCACCCCAGCGCGCTCGACTTGAAAAAGCCTTTGCTACTGTTGGCCCAGAAGGCGAAGCCGCATGGCGTACTGTAATGGCCGCCATGCTGGACCGCGCCAGCCGCAATGAACTTCATCCGGGCACAGATCATATTCCTGCTGCCAAGCCGGAGGTGACACAGGATGACTGAGGTCACTGCCCCCATCCGGCCCGGCTCAGCACCCGCCGATGATGCGCCCCATCTGCTGATTGTAGATGACGACCGCCGCATTCGGGAACTGCTGCAGAAATACCTGAGCGACAATGGTTTTCGCGTGACGGCGGCAGAACACGCCGCCCACGCCCGCGACCGTCTCAACGGCCTCGCCTTCGACCTGATCATCCTCGACGTCATGATGCCCGGCGAAAGCGGCATCACGTTTGCCAAATCCCTGCGCACCACATCAGACGTACCGGTGTTGATGCTCACCGCGCGCACCGAGGCGGAAGATCGTATCGAAGGTCTTGAAGCCGGCGCCGACGACTATCTGCCCAAGCCATTTGAACCGCGCGAACTTCTGCTTCGGGTACAGACAATCCTGCGGCGAACCAACACCCGACCGCAGCCGCAAAAGGACGTGACGTTCGGTGGCTTCACATTCGACATCGAGAGGGGCCTCCTCACCAAGGAGGACAAACCCGTGCGCCTCACAACGCGGGAAATTGAGCTGATGAAGCTGTTCACCCGTGCCGCCGGACGTGCCCTCCCGCGCGAAGAACTGACCGGGGGTGACGCCGGTATCTCGGACCGCGCCGTCGATGTGCAGATCAACAGACTGCGCCGCAAAATAGAGCCGGACCCCAAGGAACCGCGCTATCTGCGGACCATTCGTGGCGCCGGATACATGTTTATCCCCGATTGAGCCTCAATCCGTTAGACTTGGGGTGCAGGCCGCATGCCTGTGCAGGAGTAGAGCCATGGCTGACACCACAGTAACCCGCCCGACGCCCCGCCCGCCTGCGAGACGGTTTCTCGCAGCCATCGACCCGTCCGTACTCATCAAGGACCTGACGCCACGCGGCCTGTTCGGGCGTTCACTCATCATCGTGATCGCGCCAATGCTGCTGCTGCAGATCGTGGCAACATTCGTGTTTCTGGATCGGCACTGGGAAAAGGTGACCCGCGGCCTGGCCTATATGGCTGCCAACGACATGGCGCTTATCATGAGCCTCTATGATGACCTCACCGGCACCAGAGGATACGAAGCCTTTGCAGAGCGTATCGGCAGCACAGTGGAAGTGCAGGTCTTCATCTGGCCGGGCGAACGACTGCCGCCGAAAGTAGACCCCGGCCTCTTTCCGATGCTGCAGGACAGCCTTGAAGCCGAGATGGCACAGCGCTTTGACGAACCGGTCTGGATCGACACTGTCACCTACGAAAAATATGTGGATGTCCGCATCCAAAAACCTGAAGGCGTCGTGCGCGCCCTGTTCCTGCGCAGCCGTGTCTCGGCCACCAACAGCCACATCTTCCTCTCCTGGATGGCCGCCGCGTCGATTATTCTGCTGCTGGTTGCTGTGCTGTTCCTTCGTGGCCAGGTGCGCCCCATCCAGCGTCTTGCCCATGCGGCGGAAGCCTTTGGCCTCGGTCGTGACATGCCCGACTTCAAACCCACCGGCGCAACCGAGGTTCGCCGCGCGGCGCAGTCCTTGATCGTCATGCGCGACCGCTTGGCCCGGCAGATTGAACAGCGCACATCGATGCTGGCCGGGGTCAGTCACGACCTGAAAACACCGCTGACCCGCTTCAAACTGCAGCTTGCCATGATGGGAGATGACCCGGAGATCAAGGAACTGGAGCGCGATGTCACCGAGATGCAGCGCCTGCTGGATGAATATCTCGACTTCGCCCGAGGCCAGGGCGGTGAAAGCGCCAAGTCGCTGGATCTGGAGGATTTCCTCGAAGACATTCGCGTCAACGCAGCCCGCAAGGGCGGCAACGTGACCCTGGACATGGATGGGCCGCTGAATGTGCGTGCCCGCCCGGCAGCCCTCAAACGGTGCATCACAAATCTCGTCGAGAATGCAGCCGGTCATGCGGACCACGTACGCCTGAGCGCAGTCCAGCACGGGCACTCAGTCGAAATCTATGTGGATGATGACGGACCCGGCATTCCGCCCGAGCAAATGGAAGATGCTTTCCGGCCGTTCCACCGTCTTGATGAATCTCGCAACCAGAACCGGTCCGGCTCAGGTCTTGGTCTCGCCATCGCCCGCGACGTGGCACGCGGCCATGGCGGAGAAATTCTGCTGCTGGAAAGTCCGCTCGGCGGCCTCAGGGCGCTTGTTCAACTGCCCGTCTAGGTGTCGGTTCACCTACTGACGCGATGCAAGCCCGGACAGGGCTTCAAACGAGCTGCGCATGAGGCCGGACACATTGTCCACCATGCCCGAGGCCTGCTCCATCAGGCTTTCGGCGCGCCGCAAACGCCGGTCGAGATCCGCCATGGTCTTGGCCATGTCCTGGCTTTCTTCATTGAGCCAGATGCGAAGGTTGGCAGCGTAGATCAGCCCAATGACCCGCACCCGCAACGCTCCGCGCACACCACTGGTATCAATGTCTGCGGCTTCCAGCATCCACTGCACGCTTTCAAGCGCCGGTGACATGGCGCCGACCAGCGCACCGGGATCCGTCGGCAAATCCCCAAGAATGGCCCGTAAGGCAGGGCGATACGGCCACAGCAAGTCGTAGCGGCTCATCAAGACGTCAAACAGCCGATCCCGTGCCGGCTCGTCACTGACTTCGTCCTCAACATCATTGAGAACCTGCGCGTCGATCTTCCGGGAAAAGGCGCTCAGAATGGCGGTCTTCGAGGGCGTTACTTTGAGGGCGTCCGCAAGCGGCACGCCCGCGGCATCCGCAATCTCTGCCATGGACAGATCACGCCAGCCCTTGGTTTCAGCCAACGTCAGTGCGGCGTCCACAAGACGCGCCTTGAGCTTGGCTTTCCCAGCCTTTTTCAGCTTTTTGCGCGGCTTTGTTTCACTATTTGCGTTCATGGGCCAAAAGATAGGCCAAGAAGGGTGACGCTTCCACTAACGCAGCAGGGCCATCACCAACTCGCAGAGAGCCCTAAAGCTCTTGAGCGCGGTCCCGTGCGGCAGTCAACGCCTTGGCCATTAGGGGTTTGAGACCATCATCCGCCATCAACACCGCCAGTGCCGCCGCCGTTGTGCCCCCCGGGGACGTGACGTTTTCACGCAACGTGGAGGCAGGTTCGGGAGCCTGATGCATCAGTTCCCCCGCACCGCTGACCGTGGCACGGGCCAGGGCGTCTGCCAGATCATCCGGCAATCCCAGTTCGCGCCCAGCCGCCGCCATGCACTCCGCCAGCCAGAAAACATACGCAGGACCGCTGCCGGATACGGCGGTTACCGCATCCATCAGGTCTTCGTTGTCCAGCCAGACCACATCGCCCACCGCCTGCAGGAGGGCCGTCGCAAGATCGCGCTGCTGGTCACCGACTTCTGAACCTGCATAGGCCGCCGTGATGCCCCGCCCGACAGACGCTGGCGTATTAGGCATGGACCGGACAACCGGTGTGTCACCCAAGGCTTGGGTGATATCCGCCACACTCTTGCCTGCCGCAATCGACACAACCAGCGGCTTGGAAGCCATCAATGAAGACAGGCTTGTGGCTGCTGCATCAAGTATCTGTGGCTTCACCGCCAGCACCACAATGGCGACATCATTGAGTTCAGATGCATCAGAATGAATTAAAAAGCCCTGCTCGGCAGAAAGCGCCACAATGTCAGGGGCAGGCTGTGGATCAATCACAGCAATCTGAGCAGGCGCCGCACCGGCATCAAGCCAGCCTCGCAGCATGGCGCCGCCCATTTTGCCCGCGCCGGCCAGTACAAGAGTGCCGGGTAAAACCAGCTGTGAGGAAGACGCGGGCGTTTGGGTCATAGGTGTCAGGCGGATCCTTCGGTCTCAAACATGCAGGCGGCCATTGCATCTTCCGCCGACTGGCCTGCCCACAGCACAAACTGGAATGCCGGGTAGTAGCGCTCACACGCCTCAATCGCCAGCGATAAAAGCATCTCGCATTGTTCCGGCGATGCCTCTCCCGTGCCCAGGAGCAAACCATGGCGGAACAAAACCACCCCTTCTTCCTTCCAGATGTCGAAGTGACCAAGCCACATCTGCTCGTTGATACGGGCCAGAAGGCCGTGCACCTCGTTGAGCTTGCCACCTTTGATCTTGAGGTCGAACGCGCAGGCGATGTGCAGGCCGTTCAGGTCATCACGCCAGGTAAAGGAAAGATCGTAGTCACACCATGAGCCGGTGACAGTAAGGGACAGTTCATCCTCAGCCGACCGGTCAAATGGCCAGTTCTGGTTTGTCGCGATGGACTCCAGAACATCAATCGGGTTTTCAAGAAGGGTGGCGGTTTCAGCGGTGGTCAACGACATGGCAGGCCTTCCCGTTTTTCGGGGGCCTGACGCAGGCTGGCATCAACGATCAGCTAACCGGCATCACCCCCCGGTGACACTTGAGCATCTCGACCGCCATCCAACCCTGCATGCCTTGAGAGGCATATCTTGTGCCGGAGGCGAAGCGACACACTATCGTCACCGTGCATGGCCGATTGAGTCGGTGCAAGGACGACTTCGTGAATCTTGAAAGACGGTTGGGCGGTCAGCCTTTGGAGGGGGTGCCTTCAAGCGCGTCCAACCGCGCCTCCATGGCCTCCAGTCTGGCTTTCAGGCCTTCGGCTTCCGTGCGCGCAGCAACCGCGACGTCTTTCATGACGTCAAATTCTTCGCGCGGCACCAGGTCCAGATCAGCCACCATTCGCTCCGCCTGCGCACGAATCAGCGTTTCCACTTCATTCCGCACCCCCTGCGCCGCACCGGCAGCACTGGTCACAAGCTTGGCAACATCATCAAGAAGGCGATTTTCGTACTGGGTCATGGCTCTCAACTCCTGCGCGCCTGTTCATCGGCGCGCCCAATCATGGAGCCGCACTATCGCGCGAGCGCCATAGAGGGTGCAAGCGCGGCAAATGGCCCATAAAACGGTTCAGCCATCGCCCGGTTCCGCTTCGGCGCAGCAGGGAGTATGTCACGCGCAGTTTTCTTGACATACACGGCGCTGGGAAGAACCCTCCGCCTTCACACCTGCTTGCAGCACGTCACCGCCAAAAGGCCACCTCGATGTATGAAATCACCTATCCGCAGTTTGACCCGGTCCTCTTCGAGATCGGCCCGCTGGTCATCCGCTGGTATGCGCTGGCTTACATTGCCGGCATCATCGGGGGCTGGCGGCTCGCATTGCGCATGGTGTCATCACCAAAACTCTGGGAGGGCTACCCCTACCCGGCCGCCGCCTCAAAGCGCAAACACGCCAAGCCCGACGCGCCGATTACGCGGGACCACATCGACGACTTTCTGGTCTGGGCCACGTTCGGGGTCATTCTGGGCGGCCGCATCGGCTTCGTGCTGTTTTACAATCTGCCCTACTACCTCTCCAACCCGCTCGAGATTCTGTATGTCTGGCAGGGCGGCATGGCGTTTCACGGCGGCCTCGCCGGTGTTGTGATTGCCATCATCCTGTTTGCACGCTCACGCGGCATCAACATGTATTCGTTGGGCGATCTGATCGCGACAGTCGCGCCCCTGGGTTACTTCTTTGGCCGCATTGCCAACTTCATCAATGGCGAATTGTGGGGCCGCGCTGCAGACGTGCCCTGGGCGATGGTCTTTCCCCGTGACCCACTCCAGATTGCCCGTCATCCCAGTCAGCTTTATCAAGCCGGTATCGACGGCGCCTTGCTCTTCGCCATCATGCTGGTGGCGGTCTATCGCTTCGGCACGCTCAAACGTCCCGGCATGACGCTGGGCATTTTCCTCACCGGGTACGGCTGCGCGCGGTTCTTCACCGAGAATTTCCGCGAGCCGGACCAACAACTGGGCTATCTCATCGGCAACTGGCTGACCATGGGCATGACCCTGTCGCTGCCGATGATTGTCGCGGGCATCTGGTTCATCTGGCGCGCCAACACTGAACCCTATCTGGGCACACAGACGGCTGCTCAAGACAACCAGTCCAAGACCACAAAATAATGTCCGACCTATCCACGATTATCCGCGATGAAATCAGGGAAGCGGGGCCGATGCCGGTTGCCCGCTTCATGGCATTGGCCCTTGGCCATCCGCAGCACGGCTACTACACAACAGGCGATCCTCTGGGTACGGACTTTACGACCTCCCCCGAGATCAGTCAGATGTTCGGCGAACTTGTGGGCGCCTGGGCAGCAGACATCTGGCACCAGATCGGCCTGCCGGTCGCCTTTACGCTGGTGGAGCTTGGCCCCGGCCGTGGCACCTTGATGGCAGACGCCCTGCGCGCAGCCTCCGGCCAGCCGGGTTTTGCCAAGGCCGCCCGCATCCAGATGGTGGAGACGAGCCCGGTGCTCAGCCGGGTTCAGCAGGCAACGCTCGCTCCCATCACTGCCAAATTCGAATACGCAGAGCCTGAGTGGATCAGTTCTGTTGACCAACTGGCGGACGGCCCGTTGATCATCATCGCAAATGAGTTCTTTGATGCTCTGCCGGTCCACCAGTTCATAAAAACCGACGAGGGCTGGCGCGAACAATGCGTGGTTGAGATGGAAGGCGAGCTGGCTTTCGCACCGTCTCCTACACCTGTGCCCGGCGGCGTCATGCTGGCACCCGCCCTCAAGGATGCCCCTGTTGGAACCATCACGGAAACCTGTCAGGCAGGCACAGCCATCGCGACCGAGCTATGCCGGCGCATTGCCAATACCAGTGGTGCGGCCCTGATCATCGATTATGGCTACACCCGCAGTGCGGCCGGCGACACGCTGCAGGCCATGCAAAAGGGCAAATTCGTGCCGGTGCTTGAAAATCCCGGCAAGGCCGACATCACCGCCCATGTGGACTTCGAAGCGCTTGCTGCATGCGCAGGTGAAGGCACCACGGCCCACCCCGCCACCACGCAGGGGCAGTTCCTGATGCAACTTGGTATTGCGCAAAGAGCCGCCATGCTGAAGCGCGGAGCGACCCCCGATCAGGCAGAAGCCATCGATGAGGCCGTAGGGCGCTTGACCGATGACGATGCAATGGGGACGCTGTTCAAAGTGCTGGCGATCACCGCCGGGCGCATTGACCCCGCAGGATTCTAGAAGATCATGCCCACCCGTCCGATCCACGCCATGGAACTCGAGGATTTGCCCGGCTTTCGCCACGGCTTCTATACCCGCACGGGGGGCGTATCCACGGGCATCTATCGAGGTCTCAACTGCGGCCCCGGCTCCAACGATGATGCCAGCGCCGTCGAGCTCAACCGCACCCGTGTCGCGATCTCCATGAATGTCGCGCCTGAAAACCTGATGTCGCTCTATCAAATCCATTCCGCCACGGCGATCACAGTGACGGAGCCGTGGACGGACAACGCCCGTCCCCAGGCGGACGGCATGGCAACCGCCACACCCGGCATTGCCCTTGGCATCCTCACCGCTGATTGCGCACCTGTCCTGTTTGCCGACCCCAAGGCCCAGGTGATTGGCGCGGCCCATGCGGGCTGGCGCGGGGCTGTTGCCGGTGTGGCTGAAGCAACGCTCGATCAGATGGAAAAACTCGGCGCCAAACGTGCCGACACGATCGCCGTGGTCGGTCCCGCCATCAGTCAGGAAAACTACGAGGTTGGCGCGGACCTGAGAACCGATGTGCTGGCCGAGAGCGAAGGCAATGCCCGGTTCTTTGATGCCTCGGATCGGCCCGGTCACTGGCGCTTTGACCTTGAGGCCTATGTGTTGCACCGCCTGAAACGGGCCGGGGTCGGCACCATGGCGGGCCTGAGCGAATGCACTTATGCAGACGACGACCGTTTCTTCAGCTATCGCCGTACAACACACCGGGGCGAGGCGGATTATGGCCGCCAGATATCCTGCATTGCCCTCTCCTGAGGGCCTGACCTAGAGCCCCGGCTGCAAGGCCGACGCGAGCCCACTGATCGCCTATACTTTGCGCAACAATCCAAAACGTGATTCGATTCACGACACAACTGGCGCGTGTGCGCCCCATCAGGCGATCTGACCAGACAATGACCCCCGTCCGCTCCATATGTGTTGCCGCCATGGCGCTGCTGGCCACCGCCAGCTGCGGCACCTGGGGCGACGAGGCGGAAAACCCGGTGGATGTTACAACGCTGGATGTTGCGCGCCCGGGCCTCGCCGTGGCCCCCATTATCGGTGCACCGGTTGATGCCAGCGCCCGCCTTACGGAAATCATCTCAAGCGCCGCCTCTGCCCGGGGTGTGCCGTTGGCCCTGGACAACATGGCTGCAGGTTTTGACTACGTGCTGGAAGGTACAGCGTCCGCACGGCAAACCCCTCAGGGAACCGTTCTGGCCTTCGCCTGGGACCTGACAGACGCCAATGGCATTCGGCAACACAGGTTCATAGACACGCAGATCGTCCCTACCCGATCTCCGCAAGTGGCCTGGAGCACGGCAGGCAATGCCTCCCTGTCCAAAGTCGCCATGCAGGTTGCCGACGAACTGGCGGGCTTTTATGGCCAGCAGGCGGTTCTGGCCAATGCCGGCACTTATGTGGGCGATGCTTCAAGCATCACCACCGCAGCCCTGCCGCCCACCGGTGCCCCCTCCGCGCCAACACCCGCACCGGTTGATCTTACAGGCCCCATTACCCTCCACCTGCGCGAAGTCGCCGGTGAGCCGAAGTCAGCTCAACCGATTCTCGGACCAGCCCTGCGCCGCGCGTTCCAGAGCAAGGGCGCAAATCTGCTCGCTGCGCCTGAGCCCGGCATCCTGCTGGTAACCGGCTCCATGGTCGTCCGCCCCTCGTCGGCAGGCGGCGACATGGTGACGCTGCAATGGGATGTCACCCGCGCCGGTGGCGCCCCGGTTGGCTCCATCGTGCAGGAACGCCTGTTTGCCCCCGGGCAGATCAACAGTGCCTGGACGCAGGCCGCACCTGCAGCCGCGGAAGAGGCCGTGCGCGCCGTCTATGCGCTGGTGTCTCCTGACCGCGACACCAAGGCAAAAACGGCGGCCTTAAGAGAGCTTCGCGGGTTTACATCGCCGGACGCGTATTGATACAACGCGCCCGCTGACTAGGCGTCATGGAAGTGTCATCTGACGCCCACAAAGCTCGCGCATCGACTGCTTAAAGGGGGCCTCGCACCAAGCGGGGATCGGGACCGAATGAAGCTTCTTGCCGGTAACTCCAACCGGGCGCTGAGCGAAGCCATCGCCGCCTATCTCAACGTGCCGCTCACCAAGGCCATCGTCCGCCGTTTCGCGGATATGGAAGTGTTTGTGGAGATACAGGAAAACGTGCGCGGCGAGGATGCCTTTGTCATCCAGTCGACTTCTTTCCCGGCCAATGACCATCTGATGGAACTGCTGATCTGCATTGATGCGTTGAAGCGTGCCAGCGCGCGCCGCATCACGGCGGTCATTCCCTATTTCGGCTACGCCCGCCAGGATCGTAAGCCCGGTCCGCGCACACCGATCTCCGCCAAGCTGGTTTCCAACCTGATCACCAATGCCGGTGCCGACCGTGTGCTGACCGTTGATCTCCACGCAGGACAGATCCAGGGCTTCTTTGATATCCCGACCGACAATCTGTTTGCTGCTCCCGTCCTGACCCAGGACATCAAGGAGAATTTCGGCGCCGATCCGCTCATGGTTGTGTCGCCGGATGTCGGCGGCGTGGTGCGTGCACGCGCCCTGGCCAAACGCATCGATGCTGACCTTGCCATCGTCGACAAGCGCCGCGAGCGCGCCGGTGAAAGCGAAGTCATGAACATCATCGGCGACGTGCAGGGCCGTTCCTGCATCCTGATGGACGACATCGTCGATAGTGCGGGCACCCTGTGCAATGCAGCGCAGGCGCTCCTCAATCAGGGCGCAAAGGAAGTCTCAGCCTACGTGACCCACGGTGTGCTCTCCGGCGGCGCTGTGGCCCGTGTATCATCGTCCAAGCTGAAGAACCTTGTGATCACCGACACAATCCAGGCCACCGAAGCCATCCGCGTCAGCCACAACATCCGCGTCGTGTCGATTGCACCGCTCATCGGCGAAGCCATGCACCGCATCGCCGAAGAACGCTCTGTGTCGAGCCTGTTCGACTAGAACAACTTCCTCAGTTCAAGTCAGATTGCTTGCGCTTCCTGCCACAAGCCGGGAGAGCAGTTGTGACAGCTGCGTCAGGTCGTCTTCGTCCCACCGATCCTCAAAGAAATATCCCGCCTGCTTGGCGAATGTCTCGCGCGCCTCGCCGAGTTTTCGCCGACCGGCATCACTGAGAACGACAAAAGCCAGTCTTGCATCGCGGGCGTCGGCCTCACGGTCGACCATGCCGAGTTTTTCCATCGGCGCCACCATGCGGGTCACGGTGGAGGCGCTGACATACATCCGCTTGGCCAGTTCAACCCGCGACAGGCGTTTCGCAGGCGCATTATCAAGATGCATGAGCAAAAAGAACTCATTCACTGACAGCCCGTGGACAGCAGAGAACTCACCCGCAAGCCGGGCCCGGATCTCATCTGCAGTTTGCAGCAGGCGCAGGGCATTGATGACTCGACTGTCTTCCATGGCCAGAAATATAACCGATATACTTGCATATGCAAGTATTATGCGTCATACCTTGCGGATCGCAATGAATAGGGTTTGAGGGTCGGTTATGGATTTAGAAAGTGTGTTCTCGACAGTCGGACTGCTCGCCATGCTGGGATGGCTGACCCTGGTGATCTCGCCGCTCATACCGGTCTGGTCAGACCGGATCGCCGGGCTGATCGTGCCCGCGCTCCTTGCGGTCGCCTATGTGGCCTTCCTGGTGCTGGTCCCGTCTGAGAACGGCGGCGGATTCGGCAGTTTTGCGGAAGTAAAGCAGCTCTTCACAAACCCCGGTGCCGTCATGGCCGGCTGGATCCACTTCCTTGCTTTTGACCTGCTCATAGGCGCATGGATCTGCCGCACGGCGCGGCGTGAAGACATCGCCTTCTGGATGGCCCTGCCCTGTCTGCCGGCAACCTTCCTGTTTGGACCGGCCGGGTTTCTCCTGTTCACGATCGTGCGTGGCATCAAGCGGATGACAGGCCCAGTTGCACCCGCGGCAGCGTAGCACCGCCCCCAGGGATCAGGCCCCAAGTCATCAGGCCCGAAGCCAGACCGCCCACGCCAGAAAGAACAGGACCGGTAGGCATGCAAAATCAGCAAGCGCTATGCGCTGGATCGCACCTGCCGGACTGCCGCCGACCCAGTACGCCACCAGAAACCCCAGCATGCTCCACCCTGTAAGCACGAGCACCGGCTGACGGATAGCAGGCACAAAGGCCGCAACCGCACAGGAGAGCGCCACAAGGGCAAATCCCATGGCCCGGTGATGCAGCAGAATCCCCAACCCGCTCTCAGCAATGGCGGGCCCATAAAGCGAAGCCATCATGCCCGGGCGCAAGGCAGACAGGGCTGGCGGCAAATGAAGGGCCGTCAGGATCAAAAAACCGACGGAAATGGCGTAAGACATGGCGGAATTCCTCAATCTATGTTGCTTGAGGAGTGATCGCGCAGGTGCACTGAGCCTTGAAATTCCCTCCAAGGTAAGCACGCCGCAAGCGCCGCTTGCCCTGCCCCCGATTTTCCCTTAAAACCCCGCCACCACTGCCTTTTCCGCACCCCTGGAGGGGACAAGGCTCGTGGAGGAGGACGGCTGGTCCGCTCGGGACCTTGTGGCCGTCCTTTTATTTTGACGCTCATTTTTACGGAGACGACCCATGGCAGAGACCCTGGCGTTGACCGCAGAGCGCCGCGACCGTGCCGGCAAGGGGGCCGCACGGGCAGCAAGGCGTGAGGACAAAGTTCCTGCGGTTATTTACGGCGACAAGAAAGAACCCACCCTTATCAAGGTTGGCTCACGCGAAGTGACCAAGCTTTGGAACACCGGCAACTTCATGTCCACATTGCTGGACCTGGACGTTGAAGGCGACACCACACGCGTGATTGCCCGTGACGTTCAGCTTGATCCGGTACGGGATTGGGTAATCCACGTTGACTTCCTCCGCCTTGGTAAGGGCGCGAAGATCAACGTCATGATTCCGGTGAACTTCATCAATGAAGATCAGAGCCCCGGCATCGACAAAGACAAGGGTGTTCTCAACGTGGTCCGCCACGAAGTTGAGCTTCTCTGCCCTGCCTCCAACCTGCCGGACGAGATCACCGTCGATCTGACCGGCAAGGAAATTGGTGACTCCATTCACATCTCCGAGGTGACCCTGCCCGAAGGTGCGAAGCCCACCATTACCGACCGTGACTTCACCATCGCAACAATTGCTGCACCGACAGTTGCACCGATTGACGATGAAGCACCCGAAGATCCGGATGCGCCTGAAGTCGAAAACGGCGGCGACGCTGATGACGGCGACGCTGAAAGCAGCGACGACTAGTCTGCCCGCACGGTTTGACCGGGCCGCGTAGAATGTGAGTTCTGCGCGGCCCGCCAAAACCGCCCAGCACATCTAGGACGCCGCACATGCTCCTCATTGCAGGGCTCGGCAACCCCGGGCAAAAATACGAGCATAACCGACACAACATCGGCTTTAAGGTCGTGGACACGATTGCCCGCGACCATGGCTTCAGCCCGTGGCGCCAGCGCTTCCACGGAGAGGTGTCTGAAGGCCGCCTGGG
>JBCBUN010000014.1:0-13127 GCA_039818145.1 Pseudomonadota bacterium | reverse complement strand
CCACAGGGCCGACGCTTTGGGTGATGACGTTGGCGTCACCCTGCGCCAGCATCCGGGCGCGCGTCATGTCGGCTTCAGCGGGAACAACGTCCTTGTCGGCTTCACCGTAGTAGAGACGCATAGGTGCGCGCGGGGCCCAGTCGACCGGCTCGTTGGCAGCGACGGCTTCCAGCATCCAGTGTTCCCCCTCGCCACGGGCGGCCGCAAGGAAGCTCTCGTTGAACAGGAGCTTCGGATCGCGCGGGAGGGCTGCGAGAATGTCGTCCGGCAGCAAACCGGCGCCGAAAATCTCTTCCAGCCGACCTGCATAGTCTGCGGACAGCACGGTCTCTGGTGCATGGCCGTAATAGTCCGTGTACCCCCGCACCATGTAAGCAAGGTAGAGCACATCGTTGGGCGCATCCCCGGCCAGTGCTTCAGGCAGACTGATCTGCCGCAGATTGACGCCACCCGCGATGGCAGCTGTGCCAAGAACCGTTCCGCCATCCGCCTCTATCTGCCGATGGGTGGCCATGCTGGCATTGGCACCCTGCGAGAACCCGGCGAGGAAAAGATCGTCCGCGCCCGAAAGTGCTGGCAGGGTGCGCGCCGCCTCGATCAGGCCGAGGACGGAGGCAACTGTGGGCTCGACGATCAGATAAGGATGGATGCGCGTCTGCGAGCCGCCCAGCCCCTCATAGTCCGCCGCTACCAGCGCATGGCCACGCCCGGCGAACAGCAGGGAGGCCGCCAGCCCGTCCACCGACAGGTTGGACGGCACATAGTCCGGCGACGTTGTTGTGCCGTGCTGCCAGCTGACCAGCGACCGCGGCTCGCGACCACGCGGCAGCGCCAGCAGGCCGGTCTGCGACTGCGCCCCCTCACGCGCACCGGGGACGGCATAGGTGACGCGGTAGGTGTCGATGGTGGTATCCGGCGAGATGCCGTCGATGCCGGCAAGCCACATCAATGCCCTGCCCTGCAGCGCGGTGTAGCTGGACAGCGGTTCGATCATCTCGATGCGGTCCCCAGCCGGCACCGCAAGGTCCCGCGCCGTGCCCGGTGTCAGCAGCCACCAGAGCCCAAGAGCTGCACACAGAACAAGCGCGCCAAACGCCAACAATCCGCGCCGCATCACCACCTCCTCGCTGTTTTTTTGCAATGAAGCACCATTATTTTCGACATTTCTATCCCCGGTCCTCAAACCTCGCGGATAATGCTCGTATCTCCTGCCACAAGGGCATCCGGGCCGTCCGGACTTGGGTGGGAGGTGCGAATGCCCGGAAGGCAGCGCGAGTGGCGGGTCCTTGGGAACGTGGACCCTGCGCGCGGTGCCGGAGCACGCAAGTAACGGGTGCGTGCTGCAAGGGCAGCGATGGATCGGGCCTGGTCACGCCGTGGAAAAGCTGGCCCCGCATCCAACCGTGCCGTTCCAAAGTGCGGGATGCGGACGCAAGGCGCGCGGTGATCAAGGTCGAGGGTAATGCCCGATCGGTCACCGTCACAGTTCATCGCTGAAGACATTTGCGTGTGGAGCGCCCGGGAACCGGCTCTCTTGTGACTGATATCGCCATGAGACCTGCGCACGAGCAGGCCCCGGGCGCTCCCACTCCCCTTTCTTGGGGTAAGACGGAATGGATACCCGTGGCGAGGCTTCGCGTACGGACGGTGGCGGCTGCGCACTTCTCTTCCTGTACCCCCGGGCTCGACCCGGGGACACGGAACATGGGTCATGCGCCACACAAATGTTATCGAAGGGCTATACTGGTCAGTGAAATCAAAAACCCTGTCCCGGAGTCCCCTACATGTCACCTGAACCACGTATTGCCTTTGATGGTGCCCTGCGCCGCCGCGTCTATCTGTTCCGCCATGGGGACGTGGCCTATGTGAGCAAGGACGGTTCGATCGTGGCAGATCCGCGCGCGGTGCATCTGACGCCGCAGGGGCAGGCCGAAGCGGACGCCATGGGCGGGATGATGGCAGACGTGCCGCTGGACAAGGCTGTGAACTCCGGCCTGCCGCGCACCAAACAGACCCTGGCGCGCATTCTCGGCGACCGGGACGTACCAACTGAGGAAGTACCGGACCTTGAAGAGCTGCGGTCAGACCGCGCGCAGGCTGCCTATGAGCAGGGCGGCGCGCCGGACCCGGTTCCCCTGCCCGATGATCTGGATGAAGTGGCCTACGCCTTTTTGAACGCCCATGAGCCGGGCATGCGGTACCGCAACGGCGAGGCCTTTGAAGATTTTCAGGCTCGCGTCGTGCCGGCCTTTGAAGGTCTGCTGAAAAAACCGGACTGGCATCACATGGCCCTGGTCGCCCATGGCGGGGTCAACCGAATTATCCTGGGCTGGGCGCTCGGCACCGGCCTCAAGACCTTTGGCCAGTTCGAGCAGGACACCTGCTGCCTCAACGTGCTGGACGTGGATCAAGACCCCGATGACCTGTCGATCCGCCGGGTACTGGTGCGTGCGGTGAATGCCACGACCTATGATCCGCCCAAGCGTGACCGCCACCTGACAACCCTGGAAGGTTTAGCCCATAGACTGCGCGAAGCGCGGGGCAGCTAAGCCTGTCACTGCCCGTGGCTCCGGACTTGATAGAGCCTTCACAGTCTCCTTGATTGTTAACTCAGTAAACAATATACTGCGTCAATAATAAGGGAGGCGGGACGTCCTCCCCACATCAGGAATTTCCTGGGGAGGAAATCTATGGCTGACGACATTGCTGCCCTGGTGGCTGCTCTGCCCACGGGCGACACAATCGCCAACCCCTATCCGCTCTACACAAAGCTGAGGCCGCACGCACCCGTGCAGGGCTATCGTGACTACCCACCCGGCACCGTGCCCGGTGAGGACGAAGCGGTGAATGCCTGGGTGCTGCTGGACTACGACCAGGTGTCCAAGGCCGCCCGCGACCACCGCACATTCTCCTCCCGCGACCCGTTGCAGGAAGGCTCATCAGCCCCGACGCTGATGCTCGTCAACCACGACAACCCGGAACACGACCGCCTGCGCAACATCGTCAACCTCGCCTTCTCCCGCAAACGCATTGAAGAGCTGTCCCCTCATGTCAGCCGCATGGTGCATGCGCTGCTGGACGAAGTGGAGAGTGCGCGCGGGTCCGACATTGAGGCCATGGGTGACATCTGCGCAGCGCTACCCGCCCGCGTGATGGTGCATCTGCTGGGACTGCCAAACGAGATCGCCGCCAAGTTCCGTCACTGGGGCACAGCGTTCATGCTGTCCGCAGACCTGACGCCCGAAGAGCGCCAGACGTCCAACGTCGAGCTGTACACTTATTTTGTGGAACAGGTGACGGCGATGGACGAAGCGCTGGCGGCAGGAAAGGACGTGCCGGACAGCCTGATGCGCGCCCTCCTGACCGCAGAAGCTGACGGTGAAAAACTCACCCGCGATGAAGTCATCCGCTTCTGCCTGACGCTGGTGGTGGCCGGCGCCGAAACAACCACTTTCCTCCTGGGCAATCTGCTGCATCACCTGGCCACCATGCCGGAAATGACCGAGCGCCTGCGCGCCAACCGGGACGACATCGAAGGCTTCATGAATGAAAGCCTGCGCCACTCCGGCCCGCCGCAACGCCTGTTTCGCATTGCAGAAGCAGACGTTGAGGTCGGCGGACAACAGATCAAGAAGGGAGACTGGGTAGCGCTGTTCTTTGCAGCGGCAAACCACGATCCGGCAATGTTCCCCGACCCGGAGACCTTCGACATCGACCGCACAAACCTCAACAAGCAGCTGACCTTCGGCGTCGGCGTGCATCACTGCCTGGGGTCCGCCCTTGCAAAGGCCGAAGCCCGCGAACTGATGAACGCCCTGCTCGATCGCTACGGCGCGATCACTGAAACCGGCAGCGGGTCTGAGCCCCAGCGCGCCAGCCTGCTCAACCATGGGCTGGCAACGCTCAACATTCACCTGACACCAAAAATAAAGGACGCCGCACAATGAGCATTCAGGAAGAGAACATCGCCGCCACACAGCAGCTTTTCGCAGCGTTCGGTGCCGGCGACATTCCTGCCATCCTGTCTTACTGCAATGACGACATCCGCATTGAGTTTTACGGTCCCGACGACATCATTCCCTATGCAGGCATGTATGACGGCATGGACGGGGCGCGGACATTCTTCGAGACAGTCCTGTCATCGGTGGACATTCACGTCTTTGACCCGCTGGAGTTTCTGGCTGACAAGGACAAGGTGATTGTGACCGGTGTGCTGCATCTCACCGCCAAGTCCACCGGCCGGGACATCAAGTCAGACTTTGTGCATGTCATCACGATGCGCGACGGCAAGTGGCTGAAGTTCCGCGACTTTATGGACACCAATCAGGCCGTGAAGGCGTTCTCCTAGATCACCACATGACATGTCATTCCGCGCCCTTATCGCGGAATCCAGCAAAAGCAGGCGGAGGGGCTCCGCGTGCACCCTGGGCCCCGCGACACCGTCGCGGGGTGACGTGTTTCCGGCAATCAGGACTTATCCCCGCTCTCCATCGCCACGATAGAATTGGTGATGGCCTGGAAAAACTTGATGCCTTCGCGGATCGTCGCTTCGTCCATCGGTTCCATCATCTCTGTGATGACGTCGACGCCACGATCCATCATGGCCGCAATATGCTTGGCGCCCTTGGGCGTCAGGCGGACAATTTTCTCGCGTGCCGAATTGGGGTCTTCTTCCTGCACCACCAGTGACAGGGGCGGCGACGCCATGGCGCGAATGGCCTTGGTGATGGCAGCACTGGAGATATCAAACCACGAGCGCAGGGACTGCTCGATGTCCTTGCGGCGCATCATGGTGCCGTTCTCACCGGCCGAGTGGATGTGCCAGAGGACCGCCACCTGATGGCGGCCCAGTTCCCCCGTGACCCCCTTGTCGCGCAGGGCGTCTTCCACCTTGATGCCGGCCTTGTAGTGGATCGGGTAAAAGAAGCCGAGCAGCGCCAGCGCAGCCGCCGGCCGGTCAAACCCCTTGCCGTCCTTAAGGCTGGGCCCCGACTTAAGCGCGGACTTGGTTTTTCCAGATGGCATGGCTGGCACTCCGATTCTTCCGTTGCGCCATCTTATCGTGACTTCTGCCACACCACCTATGGCAGCAATCGCCTAAGGCAGCGCAAAGGCAACAACCCGGTCATTCAGCGTCGTTGTCGAGCGCGAATGACCACCGGCGGAAATCACCACATACTGCTTGCCCTGCCACTCATAGGTCATGGGCGTCGCCTGCCCGCCGCCGGGCAACCGGCCTTTCCACAGCTCTTCACCGGTTTTGGCGTCAAAGGCGCGCAGATAGTCATCCATGGCCGCACCGATGAAAACGAGGCCGCCCGCCGTCACGAGTGGACCACCGAAATTGGGTGTGCCCAATTCCCAGGGAATGGGGATCGGCGCCATGTCACGCACAGTCCCAAGGGTCGACTCCCACGCGATCTCGCCCGTGGACAGATCAATGGCATGCAGCACACCGAACGGCGGCTTGTTGCAGGGCAGACTGATCGGCGACAGCAGCAGGTCGCGCTTCATGCCGTAGCGCGTGCCCGCCTGCGCGCTGATTTCCTTGTGCGGCTCGGCTTCCTTGGCAGCGGCAAACTCATCGCGTGGAATGAGCTTCACCACGTGCAGCGCCCGCGACGTGTTGACGTACATGAGCTGAGTCTGCGGGTTGAACGCCATGCCGCCCCAGTTGGCCCCGCCGCCGGAGAACGGAAACATGAGCGTCCCCTGCTCGCTGGGCGGCGTGAAGAGGCCATCATTCCTGTACTGGGCAATCATGTCGCGGCAGGCCCCGCGATCCAGGAAGGTAAGCCCCCAGGCATCGTCCGGGCTGATGCTGTGGGGCACCAGCGCCGGTGGCTTTTGCGGCATGGGCTGGGTCGGCGACAGAAACTCACCCGGCGCGCCGTCCTGAGGCACAGGCACCTCATCAACCGGAAACACCGGCTCGCCGGTGTCGCGGTCCAGCACAAACACAAAGCCTGTCTTGGCAACCTGCACGACGACATCGCGCGGGCCGTCGCCCTTGTTGATGGTCACAAGGCTTGGCTGGGCGGGAAGGTCATAGTCCCAAACATCATGGTGCACCGTCTGAAAATGCCAGCGCACCTCACCGGTTTCGCCGTCGAGCGCCACCACCGAATTGGCGTAGCGATTGTCCCCCAGTCGCATGCCGCCATAAAAGTCCGGCGACGGAGACGATGTCGGCAGGAACACAAGGCCCCGCTCATGGTCCACAGACATAGGCGCCCAGACATTGGCATGACCGGTCTTCGCCGCATCATCAGCCCGCCAACTGCCCGGCTGTTCAGCAGCGCCGCGCGCCACCGCGTCAAACTCCCAGCGCGGTGTGCCGGTGCGAATGTCGAAAGCTCGCACCGCACCCTTGGGTGCATCAGCCCGGGCATTGTCGCCAATGGCGGAACCGACAACGACCACGTCACCCACGGTGACAGGCGGCGAAGTGATCTGAAATTCGCCGGGCCACCAAAGATCCATGCCGGGATTGATTTTCACCTGCCCCGTCTCGCCAAAGTCCGCACAAGGCTGCCCGGTGGCCGCATCAACGGAGATCACCCGGCTGTCCGCCGTCCCCATGAAAATCCGCGCAGCACACGCAGCGTCCACTTCGGCCTTTGGGTCTTCCCAATGGACAACGCCGCGACACACATACTGGTTGGCGGGCTCATAGTCCGTGGCGATGCCCGGGTCATAGCGCCAAAGCTCCGCACCCGTGCCCGGATCAAGGGCAATGATTTCATTGAAGGGCGTGCAAAAGGTCAGACGGCCATTGGCCAGAATGGGCGTGCCTTCAGACGCACTCTTTGCCACCGCCTCGGGGCGCGCCTCCATGTCACCGGTCGAATACTCCCACGCCAGCTCGAGGCCACCGACCGTGTCCACAGTGATGTCCACTGCCGGGCTGTACCGGCTGCCGCCCGCATCGCCCCCATAATGAGACCATGCAGCTTCCTCGGCCTGGACGCTTGCTGCGCCAAACAAAACACACGTGCTCATCAATACGGTCTGGCGGATCAGTTGAAACAGGGTCATGGCATCAAATCGGGATCGGTTGCACACTATTTGAATGAATGATTTATTTAATTATTGCGCACCGTCAAGGGGTAAGATGCGTCTGACGTGACATCAGTGAGTCGACATGCCAGCCAACAGACCGCCCTCCCGCCGCTCAAAGAGAGGCGAAACCCCGCAGGAACGCTTGGAAGTTGTGGCCCGCGCCGCCTTTGAGTGCATCAGCCGCACGGGCTATCTGCGCACCCAGATGGCGGACGTGGCAAAGGCTGCTGATCTGTCACCCGCAGCGCTCTACAGCTACGCCAAGGGCAAGGAAGGGCTGCTTACCCTTGCGGTCCTTCATGCCCTGGGAGATGGCCTCCCCGACGGGCCACTGCCCGTTACCCCCATGACACCCGACGAGATTGTTGGTCTGAGTGAGAAGCGGATTGCCCAGTTGGCGCGCTGGGACACCCTGACCGCAGCCCTGAAGGCAAAGACACCGCCGACCCTTGCGACGCTCCGGCAAATCGGGGCTGAGGCGTATGACCTGCAATCCACCAACCGCAAGGGCATCTGGCTGATCGACCGGCTATCGCTTGAACTGCCTGAGATTGAAAAGATGCAGGCCACCCGCATGCATGGGGCCTTGATGAGCGACCTGACAAAGCTGATCGCCAAATGGGCCGAACCGGGAATCGTGCCCGATGTCGCAGCCCGCAACGCCGTTGAAATGCTGGCCTGGCCGTCCATGCATCGGCATCGCGACGCGTGGCTCAAGCCGACGGCGGATGAAGCCCAGATACGCGAAACAGCACTGCGTCAGTACGCAGCGCTGCTTGCTTCAACACTTAGGAAAAAATAAGGAGGGCCACCTCAGCCTTCGTTGGCAACCTGCTCGCGCGCCTTGACCATCAGTTCCTGCATGGTGCGGCGGATCTGGTGCTCTGACTTGTCGACGCCGCGCGCTTCAAGATCGCCGGAAACCTTGCGGTACACGTCTTCTTCGCCAGCCTCTTCGAAGTCGGCTTTCACCACTTCCTTGGCATAGGCATCGGCATCGTCGCCGGTCAGGCCCATGGCTTCTGCGGCCCACAGGCCCAGCAGCTTGTTGCGGCGGGCAACAGCCTTGAATTCGAGTTCCTGATCATGGGCAAACTTGTTCTCAAAGTCCTTGCCACGCTTGTCTAGTGAACTCATCTCGAAACGCCTCTTGCCAAATGGGTGCCATGCTGTGGGGCATCAGTCCCACGAACAGACAGAAAACTGCCAAATTTCAGGGATTTTGACCATATGCCAACCCCGAACTTCGGCTAGGCATAGCCCCCAATTTCCGCTAAAGCAACACGTGTGCACGGGCGCACTTGAGGTCAAGTGGTCGCACCGCACAATCCGCCAGTTTTGGCGCCAATCCAAGATGGATTCCCAATCGATGACTCGCCGCAGAAAAATCTACGAAGGCAAGGCCAAGATCCTCTATGAGGGCCCCGAGCCAGGCACGCTTGTCCAGCATTTCAAGGACGACGCGACCGCCTTCAACAACAAGAAACACGACCTGATCGAGGGCAAGGGCGTCCTCAACAATCGTATTTCCGAGTACGTATTTACCCGTCTGGGCGAGATCGGCATCCCCACCCACTTCGTCAAACGCGTCAACATGCGTGAGCAGCTGGTGAAGGAAGTCGAGATCATCCCCATCGAAGTGATGATCCGCAACGTGGCCGCCGGCTCCCTGGCCAAGCGCCTTGGCATTGAGGAAGGCACGCCCCTTCCCCGCTCCATCATTGAGTTTGCCTACAAGTCCGACGAACTGGACGACCCGCTGGTCACCGAAGAACACATCACGGCCTTTGCCTGGGCAACGCCTCAGGAAATCGACGACATGATGGCCATGAGCCTGCGCATCAACGATTTCCTGTCCGGTCTGTTCCTTGGGATCGGCATCAAGCTCATCGACTTCAAGATTGAGTTCGGCCGCCACTTCGAAGGCGAAATGATGCGCGTCATCCTGGCAGACGAAATCAGCCCGGACTCATGCCGCCTGTGGGATACCGCAACAAATGAAAAGCTCGACAAGGACCGGTTCCGCCGCGACATGGGCGGGCTGATGGATGCCTATCAGGAGGTGGCCCGCCGCCTCGGCATCCTGATGGAAAACGAAGACCAGACACCCCGCACGGGACCTGTTCTGGTGAAGTAGCTGCCATGCGCCCACTGACGGGCGCAAAGGTGCAACGACGGTGCAATGGCTGATATTTTCAGCATACGCACCAACCCGATTCGAACTCTCGCCCGCACGTATCTGACATGCGGCGAGCATCAAGGAGCTCCGCCAGAACCGGCCGGAGAACATGTCCATGAAGGCACGCGTTCACGTCACGCTTAAGAACGGCGTTCTCGACCCCCAGGGCAAAGCCATCGAAAAGACACTCGGCAATCTTGGCTTCAAGGGCGTCGGTGATGTCCGCCAGGGCAAGGTCATTGAGCTGGACCTCGACGAGACCGATGCCGCCAAGGCCGAAGCCGCCGTCAAGGACATGTGCGAGCAGCTCCTCGCCAACACTGTTATCGAGAACTACACGATTGAACTGGACGCCGCGTAATGAAGGCAGCCGTTGTGATCTTCCCCGGCTCCAATTGCGACCGGGACACGCTGGTGGCGCTGGAACGCATCACCGGACGCAAACCTACACAGGTATGGCATACGGAAACCGAGTTGCCCGACTGTGACCTTGTCGTCCTCCCCGGCGGCTTCACTTATGGCGACTATCTGCGCGCCGGTGCCATGGCTGCCCGCTCGCCAGTGATGGCGGCAGTCAAGAAACGTGCCGAGGAAGGCGCCCATGTGCTGGGCATCTGCAACGGCTTCCAGATGCTGACAGAGACAGGCCTGCTGCCCGGCGCATTGATGCGCAACGCGGATCTCAAATTCCTGTGCAAGGACGTGCATCTGAGCGTTGAGCGCAATGACACGGCATTCACCCGCAAATACTCGACCAGCAAGCCGATCCGAATTCCCATTGCCCACCATGACGGCAACTACTTTGCGGACGACGAAACACTGGCCCGCCTTGAAGGCGAAGGCCGCGTGGCGTTCCGCTATGTCACCAAGGATGGCGCGCCCAATGAAGCTGCCAACCCAAATGGCTCACGCAGCAACATTGCCGGCATCTATTCCGAGGACTTGCGCGTGCTGGGCATGATGCCTCACCCCGAGCGGCTGATTGAGCCCGCCCTTGGCGGCAGCGACGGCCGCCCGATGTTTGAAGGTCTTCTGGAGGCCCTTTCGTAATGAGTGAAGCCGTATCAAACGAAAGCGAACTTCCGCAGGCAGACCCCGGCGTCAATGAGCCGGAGATCACGCCTGAGATCGTCAAGGAACATGGCTTCTCCGAGGAAGAGTATGCCCGCGTGCTGCGCGCCCTGAACCGTACGCCGACCATGACGGAACTTGGCGTCTATTCCGTCATGTGGTCCGAGCATTGTTCTTACAAGTCATCCCGCGTTTGGCTGAAAAAGCTGCCGACCACCGGCGAGCAGGTGATCTGTGGTCCCGGCGAGAACGCCGGCATCGTGGACATCGGCAATGGCCTTGCTGCCGTTTTCAAGATGGAAAGCCACAACCACCCGTCTTTCATCGAGCCCTATCAGGGCGCGGCTACCGGTGTTGGCGGCATCATGCGCGATGTGTTCACCATGGGTGCGCGACCCATCGCCAATCTCAATGCCCTGCGCTTCGGTGCCCCGGAACACGAGAAGACCCGCCACCTTGTGGAAGGCGTGGTCTCCGGCATTGGCGGCTACGGCAACTGCTTCGGCGTGCCGACCGTTGGTGGCGAGGTTGAGTTTGACCCGGCTTACAATGGCAACATCCTGGTCAACGCCATGTGCGTTGGCTTGGCCCCGTCGGATAACATTTTTTATGCGGCCGCGTCCGGCGTCGGAAATCCGGTGGTCTATGTCGGCTCCAAAACCGGCCGCGACGGCATCCACGGCGCCACCATGGCGTCGGCAGAATTTGACGACGACAGCCAGGAAAAGCGTCCAACCGTGCAGGTCGGTGATCCGTTCACGGAAAAACTTCTGCTGGAAGCCTGCCTTGAGCTGATGGCCGAAGACGCGATCGTCGCCATTCAGGACATGGGCGCTGCGGGCCTCACCTCTTCATCCGTCGAGATGGCAGGCAAAGGCAATGTGGGCATTGAGTTGAGCCTTGATGACGTGCCCTGCCGCGAAGAAGCCATGACGGCCTATGAGATGCTGCTGTCTGAAAGCCAGGAGCGCATGCTCATGGTGCTGAAGCCGGGCCGTGAAGACAAAGCCCGTGCGATCTTTGAAAAATGGCAGCTGGACTTTGCCGTCATCGGCACCATCACCGACACGGGCCGCATGGTCGTGCGCCACAAGGGCGTGATGGTGGCAGACCTGCCTTTGGACAGCCTCAATGACGACGCCCCCATGTATGAGCGTCCGTATGAGTTCACCAAGCCGCCCAAGCCATTTGAGACATCCAAGGCCGCCGCACCCGACAATGCAGCGGAAACGCTTGTGAAGATGGTGGGCTCACCTGCCCTCTCCTCACGCCGCTGGATCTACGAGCAGTACGACCACACAATCATGGGCGACACCATTCAGCGCCCCGGCGGCAATGCAGGCATCGTGCGCGTGCACGGCACCAATACAGCGCTCGCCACAACCGTTGACGTGACACCCCGCTACTGCAAAGCCGACCCCAAGGAGGGCGGCAAACAGGCCGTGGTGGAAACCTGGCGCAATCTGGTTGCCACCGGCGCCAAGCCCCTGGCGATCACCGACTGCATGAACTTCGGCAATCCCGAGCGCCCTGAAATCATGGGACAGTTCGCAGGCTGCATCCTCGGCATGAAGGAAGCCTGCGAGGCGCTGGACTACCCGGTCGTCTCCGGCAATGTCTCGCTCTACAACGAGACCAACGGCACCGGCATTCTGCCGACACCTGCCATTGGCGGCATCGGCCTCATTGAAGATGCCCGCATCTATGCCCGCACCGACAGCATGAAGGATGGCGACGAGCTGATCCTGATCGGTGACGAGAACGGCTATCTGGGCCAGTCGCTCTATATCCGCGATGTGCTGGGCATGGACCTCGACAAGGAGGGCGGCGCACCCCCTTCCATCGACCTTGAGGTTGAACGCCGCAATGGCGACTTTGTGCGCGGGCTGATCGGCACCGGACGTCTGTCTGCCGTGCATGATCTGTCTGACGGCGGTCTCTATGTGGCCCTCGCCGAGCTTTGCGTCTCCAGCAATCTGGGTGCCGAGGTCACACTGCCGGACGGCATCGAGGCCCATGCGGCGCTCTTTGGTGAGGATCAGTCCCGCTACATCGTTGCCCTGCCTGCAAATCTGGTACAGCAGGCACTGAAGGCCGCCGGTAAGGCTGGTGTGACGGCCCGCCATCTGGGCAAGGCTGGTGGCACGCAATTGACGGCGCAGGGGTGTGACCCCATATCCATCGAGACATTGCGCGAAGCCCACGAGGGCTGGTTCCCGACCTATATGGATGCTACCCATTAGCCACCAAAGAGCGGGAAAACCGCAAAGAAACTAAGAGTTTAGGAGCGTAACCCATGGCCATGGCCGCAGCAGAGATCGAAAAATTGATCCGCGAGGCATTGCCTGACGCTGAAGTCGTGATTGAGGATCTGGCAGGCGACGGAGACCATTACTCCGCCGTCGTCAAGACACCGGCCTTCGCCGGCCTCACCCGCGTGCAGCAGCACAAGATGGTTTACGACGCGCTGCAGGGCCGCATGGGCGGCGAACTGCATGCACTGGCATTGCAAACATCGGCGCCAAAATAGGCCAAGACCTGGCCCGGACCCAAAGGACACCACCATGAGTGACATTCCCGCATTCGACAAAATCGACGCCGCCATCAAGTCTGACGACGTGATGCTGTTCATGAAGGGCACACCCGTATTCCCGCAATGCGGCTTCTCATCCACCGTTGTGCAGATCCTCAGCTATCTCGGCGTGAAATTCTCGTCGATGAATGTGCTGGAGGACGACGAGGTGCGCGAAGGCATCAAGCAGTACTCCAACTGGCCGACCATTCCCCAGCTCTACGTCAAGGGTGAGTTCGTCGG
>JBCBUN010000013.1:0-13206 GCA_039818145.1 Pseudomonadota bacterium | reverse complement strand
AAACGCAGATCCAGAACTTTGGCTCCGATGCTGAAGTCACCGAGATCGGCGTTTTCAGGATCGAGGAAATCTCGGCGGCTTGAATGTCCATCAACCGGCCTCTTTCATAGCAAGCTTCATGCGATTGAGTTTTGTGCGCAGGGACGTGTCGACCATCCGGCTACCGAGCTTGACCACAAGGCCGCCCAGAAGTCCGTTATCGACCTTGGTGCTGAGCGTCACGTCGCTGCCGGTTGCGGCTTTGAGCGTTTCAGTCAGTTTTTGCACCTGCACATCGGTGAGGGGGTGGGCAGAAGTCACTTCTGCCGAAACTTCGCCGCGATACTGCGCGACGAGAGCTTGGTAGGTCTTGATCATGCCATCCAGCGCGAACAGGCGCCGGTTGGTTGCCACAAGGCCGATAAATTTCTTGGTGAGGTCAGAAGCCCCGGCGCGTTCAAGGATCGCAGCCATGGCTTTCGTCTGGTCTTCCCGGCCAAAAAGCGGGCTTTTGACGAGGTCGCGAAGGTCCGTGCTCTGCGTCATCATCTGCTCAAGGCCCGCAAGATCGCTGGCAACCGCATCAATGGAGCCAGCTTGCTTTGCGAGGTCGAAAAGTGCACTCGCATATCGTCCGGCGACACCGGTAAAATTCGCGTCTTCGCCTGCCACGTAACTGCCCGCTAGAAATTACTGGTTGGATATTTCTCAACCTCGGGGCCGGACCACCGCCACAACCTGCCAAGACATTGAAATACTTAAGAAAATCGGGTGCAGCCCCAGCGTTAAGAAATACCGCTTTCGGCCAAACCGCGCGTTAGGTAACACACCGTTTTCCGCTGTGCAACATAAGCTGCGCGGCGTGCTGACGCACTTGCCTCACAGGTAAGCGGATTCAGTCGGCAGGCGACCAACTCAGCTGCGTTCACTCCAAGGTTGCATCCATTTATGGACTTTTCGGTACTCTGAAAAACGAGGACCCAATGGGCCGCAGGGAAGGCCCAATTCCTTTGGGCAAACGGCTGCGATGAATTGCTGGGCTGGCTGTTCGCCAAGTCCCTGCAAGCAGAAGACTTTGAGCAGTGGATCGCCGACAGCAAGGCCATGTCCACCGCCGCAAGACTTGCCGTCATCTGACCGGCAAAGACGGCCACCGCCTACAAGAAACTCTGCGGATCCACATCCACGGCAAGACGCACGGCATTGGGCAACTTCACCTGCCCCAGCCAGGCGCGCACATATTTTTGCACCTGGAAATCACGCGTTGTCTTGATGAGAAACCGCACTCTATGGCGGCCACGCAACAGGGCAATGGGTGCAGGTGCAGGCCCCAACACGCGAACACCCTCGGCTGCCGGAACAGCGCGCGCCAGTTGACGCGCCACCTCTGTGGCCTGCGGCAATTCAGGTGCCGACAATATGAGTGACACCAACCGGCCATAAGGCGGCATGCCCGCGTCTTCGCGCTCTTGTGCCTCCTGCTGCAGAAACTGGTCTCGATCGCCGGCCACCAGTGCCTGCATCACCTTGTGATGCGGCATGTATGTCTGAAGGATCACCCGGCCGGGTTTCTCGCCACGTCCGGCACGTCCGGAGACCTGATGCAAAAGCTGATAAGTCCGCTCAGCAGCCCGCAGGTCGCCGCCGGTGAGCCCAAGGTCCGCATCAACGACACCCACTAAAGTGAGGTTGGGGAAGTTGTGTCCCTTGGCAACAACCTGCGTTCCCACAATGAGGTCCACTTCCTGTCGGGTGATCTGGCCAACAGCTTCCTGCGTCGCCGCAGGCCCATGCAGATGGTCGCTCGATAAAACGCTCAATCGCGCGTCCGGGAACCGTTCAGCGGCTTCCTCCGCAATCCGTTCTACGCCGGGACCACAGGCTGCCAACGAGTTCTCGCTCTGGCATTCAGGACATTCATAGGGTGTCGGTGCGCGGGTACCGCAATGGTGACACTGCAGCTCCTTGCGAAAACGGTGCTCAACCAGCCATGCATCACAGTTGGGACACTCGAAGCGATGCCCGCAGGTCCGGCACAGGGTGAGGGGTGCATAGCCGCGCCGGTTGAGAAACAGCATCGCCTGGTCGCCGGCTTCCAGCGTGTCCACAATGGCGGTCACCAATGATTGCGACAACCAGCGCCCGCGCTCAGGCGCGTCGGCGCGCAGATCAATCGCGGTAACATCTGGCAGTTCAGCTGCGCCGTGCCGCTCCGGCAAAACCAACCGCTGATATCGCCCACGTTGCACATTGACGACAGTCTCAAGCGACGGTGTGGCAGATGCCAGCACAATGGGAATATCCCCAAGGGATGCCCGCGCTACGGCCATGTCACGCGCATTGTAGATGACGCCTTCTTCCTGCTTGAAAGCAGACTCATGCTCTTCATCAACAACAATCAGACCTAAGTCCGTATACGGAAGAAAAAGCGCAGACCGCGCACCGACAATCACGCGTGCGCGGCCTTCAGCCACACCACGCCAGATACGCCGGCGTTCTTTCTGGTTGAGGTCTGAATGCCACGGGGCGGGTGGCGCACCAAACCGCGTTTCAAACCGCTTGAGCAATTGCGGTGTGAGCGCGATTTCAGGCAACATCACCAGCACCTGCTGACCTTGCCGCAAAGCCGCCGCGACAGCTTCGAAATAAACTTCTGTCTTGCCGGCGCCCGTCACCCCATCAAGAAGTGTCGCCGAAAAGCCGTTACCCACATGAGCGCCAAGATCGCGGGCAGCAGATGATTGTGCGCTGCTTAGCTGCGGGCCTTCAATGTCACCGTTGGGTTCACCGAAAGCTCGCTCCCCGGGCATCTCAACCACTTCAAGGGCACCGGATTTGACCAGCCCGGTCACAACGCTGGTGCCCACACCAGCCATCTCTGCAATGTCACGGGCAGGCCGGGCCAGTTGCGGGCCAGTCTCACGCAGCATTTCCAACACACGCTGACGCTGCGGCGTAATGCGTTGGGGGTCTGAACCACTCAGGCGATAGCCGGTAATGGTCGGCGCGGGATCAAGCGCCTGGGGCACCCGCATGGCAAGACGTAAGACAGCCCCCGGCGTCGACAGCGTGTAGGCCGCGACCCAGTCCACAAACTTGCGCAACACATCCGGCATCGGCGGCGCGTCAAATCGACTCACGATTGCCTTGAGCTTTTTTGGGTCTACTGGCTTGGTCTCGACGCCGTCTGGCAACGCATCCCAGACAACTCCGGTCACTTCCCGTGGTCCCAAAGGCACGCGCACAAAGTCTCCTGGACGCACATCGAGATCATCAGGGACCGCATAGTCATACGCACCCGGCAGCGCGAGCGGCAGCAACACGCGCGCTGTGACGACATCGATATCCATATCTAGCGAGGGTTGGTCGGCCATTTGATCTCAATGCCGGGTTGGCGGGGGCGAATCCCATACCGTACAGTCTACGATAAGCAAAAGATTCGTTTTTGCAGTCTGCTGGAAGCTTGTTTTTCCACGCAGATGTCGGGGAAAAACACATGACGTCACCCACAGAAACCGGCGGTGGACCAGACACCGGAAGCACCGGCGAAAGCTCAGGCGAGAGCAATGGACCGCTCAAAAGCACCATTGGTGGCGCTGGAGCGCTACGCTCGGCCCTGACACGCCCGGCGTCAGACGAACCGCTGACCGCTGAAACCGTCAAAGCCTTTTTGATGGCAAACCCCGGCACCCTGCATGATGAGCCGGACCTTCTGGCCAAACTGACACCGGATGCCCATCGCGAAGGCGACGGTGTGGTCGACTTTCAGGTTTTCACCATTGAGCGTCTGCGCCAGGAGATCGAAGACCTCCGCGAGCTGCAACAGGCTCTGGTAACGGCATCAGAAGAAAACGCCATTTCCCGTGACCGCATCTTTGCAGCGGTCCTCAAGGTACTCGACGCCCGCAATTTCGAGCACCTGATCCACTACATCACGACCGAACTGGCCGACGATATCGAAGTTGATCTTGTGGCCATGGGTGTTGAAGCATCTGACTCGACCCGCAACATGGCGGGCATGCGCTCCCCAACCGACACACCCGGTGGCCCGTCCGTCATGGTGCTTGAATCCGGCATGGTCGACGCACTGCTCGGCGTCCGGCCCGACGGGTCTCCGCGCCAGCATGCATTGCGTGACGATGTTGAAGGCGCACAGGAGCTGTTTGGCCCCCACGCGGTGCAGGTTCAGTCCGAAGCCCTGATCCGCATGACGTTCTCCCGCGCAGCGCCTCCGGGCATTCTGGCACTGGGTTCAACCCGGGCGAACCAGTTTTACCCGGAGCAGGCCGTGGACCATTTGAGGTTCCTGGCGCAGGTGATCGAGCGCAATGTGCGCCTGTGGCTTGATCTGCCGCCTGCCTAGAGCAAGAGCACCATCAGTGTGAACGCATCCCACCCTGTCCGAGAGGCCCTGCCGCGTAAAACACGCGAAGCTCTGGATGGCTGGCTTTCGTCTCTTGCTCTCGAGCGACGCCTCAGCGCTCTCACCGTCACCAACTACCAGCGCGATGTCCTCGGCTTTCTTGGTTTCACAGCACAGCACACGGGCGAGTCGGTGTCCTTCAGCACACTCGGCAATCTGCGCGCGGCTGACTTTCGCGCATGGCTTGCCCAGCGCCGGACACATGATGAGGTCGGTCCACGCACACTGGCACGCGGGTTGTCTGCGGTTCGCACGTTCTTTCGCTACCTCGCCCGTGAGGGCCTGGCTCAAAACGCTCAAATCGCTTTGGTGCGCACGCCAAAGCAGCCGGTCTCTGTTCCCAAGGCATTGAGCGTGGAGGCCGCCGACAAACTGCTCGACAATCTGGAGCCCGAAAAAAACTGGACGCAGGCCCGCGACCTTGCAGTTCTGACACTCCTCTATGGGGCTGGCCTGCGCATCAGCGAAGCGCTCTCACTGGACGTGAGAGACTGGCCCAAACGCGGCACGCCCTTGCGCGTCATCGGCAAAGGCAAAAAGACGCGCATATTGCCGGTGATTGAGGCCATTCATGACGCAGTGGAAGACTACCGCGCGCAATGCCCGCATGATCTGGAACCCGCAGGTCCACTCTTTGTCGGCGCCCGGGGCGGCCGCCTGAACCCACGCAGCCTTCAGGCCACCTTGGCACGGCTACGTTCAGGGCTAGGATTGCCGGACAGCGCAACACCACATGCGCTACGCCATTCCTTCGCCACACATTTGCTCGGTGCCGGTGGTGATCTGCGGACAATTCAGGAACTGCTTGGCCATGCAAGCCTGTCCACAACGCAGACTTATGCTGCTGTGGACACCGCAAGGCTTATGGAAGTCTATGACGCTGCTCACCCCCTGGCCGAGCCAAGGGCTGATTCAGGGACAGCCAACAAAGGCTAGTACCCCACCGCTACATGCTCAGTGAGCGACCATCCACGGCAAGAGCGGCTTCCTTGACGGCTTCCGTCAATGTCGGATGCGCATGACAGGTCCGGGCGATGTCTTCAGACGACGCACCAAACTCCATGGCCAGCGCGGCTTCCGCAATCATGGTGCCGGCTTCCATACCAAGGATGTGAACACCCAGAACGCGGTCCGTCTTGGCATCGGCAAGGATTTTCACAAAGCCATCTGCCTGCTTGTTGACCTTGGCACGACCATTGGCGCTGAACGGGAACTTGCCGACCTTGTAGTCAATGCCCGCCTCTTTCAGCTCTTCTTCGGTCTTGCCGACGGTCGCCACTTCCGGCGCCGTGTATATGACACCGGGGATCACATCATAGTTCACATGGCCCGACTGGCCCGCGAGAATTTCGGCAATCGCAACACCTTCATCTTCGGCCTTATGCGCCAGCATGGGCCCAACGATGGCGTCACCAATGGCGTAGATGCCGTCCACATTGGTTTTGAAATGGGCATCAGTTGCAATGCGCCCGCGGTCATCCATCTCAACACCGGCCTCAGCGAGACCCAGACCGTCCGTATAGGGGCGGCGTCCAATGGCGACGAGCGCATAATCAGCCTCAATGACTTCCGTGTCTCCACCCTTGGCGGGCTCTACGGAAACCTTGAGACCGTTCTTGGTTTTCTCGATGCCGGTGACCTTCGTGCCCAGCTTGAACGCAAAGCCCTGCTTCTTGAGAATGCGCTGGAACTGTTTGGCGACCTCATTGTCCGTACCGGGAATGATGCGGTCGAGAAACTCAACCACCGTCACCTTGGCACCCAGACGGGACCAGACCGAGCCAAGCTCAAGGCCGATGACCCCACCACCGACCACCAGCAGGTGCTTGGGCACTTCCGGCAGTGTCAGGGCACCGGTTGAAGAGACAATACGTTCCTCATCAATTTCAACGCCTGGCAAAGGCATGACATCGGACCCGGTGGCAATAACGATATTCTTTGTCTCAAGAACACGCGTGCCGCCATCATTGAGCGCCACTTCGACCTTACCTGCTGACAGCACCTTGCCTGTGCCGAAAACCGGCTCGACCTTGTTCTTCTTGAACAGGAACGCAATGCCTTTGGTGTTGCCCTCTACGCCCTCGTCCTTGAACGCCATCATCTTTGGCAGATCAAGCGACACACCTTTGACGTTGATGCCAAGGTCCGCCATGTGGCCGGTGCTTTCGGCATAAAGCTCGGAGGCATGAAGCAACGCCTTGGACGGAATGCAGCCAATATTGAGGCATGTGCCACCCAGCGTCTCCCGCTTCTCAACGCACGCCACTTTGAGGCCGAGCTGGGCTGCACGAATGGCACCCACATAGCCACCAGGGCCGGCACCGATCACTACAAGATCAAACTGGTCAGACACGGGCATATTCTCCTTGAGCGCAGCCGGTCATCGGCTGACTGAATTAGTTTGCAGGTGGCAGAGGGACCTTGCCGCCACTCAGGCCGGCATCGCCAGGCGCTGCACTTTGCGACGGCATGTAAAAGGCATGCTCCTCCGCCCAGTAGAGGCGTTCATCCACACGCACACGAACGAAGGGCCCGCCGGGCGCCTTGGGCGCACGGCCAACCGGACCATAAAGGTCCATATGTTTTTCAACACGGACGCATTCAGGAACTTCAGTGCCAGACGCAACAGTCTGAAAATCCTCAAGCTGAGGACAGACAAGTGCTGTTTCAGCGGACACCATCAACGCATGCGCGGAACTAGGGGCCGGCGCCGCCAGAAACAGTCCAAGTCCGGCAATGGTCAGCAGACGAATCACAGGTCGAGCAACAGGCGCTGTGGATCCTCGAGGCTTTCCTTGACGCGGACCAGGAAGGTCACAGCTTCCCGACCATCCACAATGCGGTGATCATAGGACAGCGCCAGATACATCATCGGACGAATTTCAATCTGACCATTCACCACCATCGGGCGTTCCTGGATCTTATGCATGCCCAGAATGCCGGACTGCGGCGCGTTGAGGATCGGCGTTGACATCAGCGAGCCGTACACACCGCCATTGGAAATGGTGAAAGTACCGCCCTGCATTTCGTCCATGGTGAGCTTGCCATCACGCGCGCGGCGGCCGAAGTCGTTGATCGTGCCTTCAATGTCCGCAACGGACATCTCATCCGCATTGCGGACCACCGGAACAACCAGGCCGTTCGGTGTGCCGACAGCAACACCCATATGCACAAAATTCTTGAACACCAGTTCGTCGCCATCAATCTCGGCGTTGACCTGCGGCAGTTCTTTCAAGGCGTGGGTACATGCCTTGACGAAGAACCCCATGAAGCCAAGGCGAACGCCATGCTTCTTTTCAAACAGCTCCTTGTACTGTTTGCGCAGATCCATCACCGGCCCCATGTCCACCTCGTTGAAGGTGGTGAGCATGGCGGCCGTATTCTGAGCCTCCTTGAGACGCCGTGCGATCGTCTTGCGCAGACGTGTCATCTTCACACGTTCTTCGCGTGGCGCATCTTCAGCCGAAGATGGCGCACGTGGCGTGGAGGATGGGGCAGGCGCTGCCGGTGCTTCGGTCTTGGCATCAAGGGCTGCCTGAACATCGGCCTTCACAAGACGGCCGCCCTTTCCGGTGCCTTCGATTGTGGATGGGTCCACGTTGTTTTCTTCGACCATCTTGCGAACAGCAGGGGAAAGCGGCGGCTCTTCTGAGGCTGCAGCGGGAGCAGGTTCAGCTTTGGCCGGCGCAGGCTCTGCCTTGGCCGGAGCCGGGGCCTCTGCAGGCTCGGCCTTCTTTTCTGTCACTTTGACATCACCGGCGCCTTCGCCGATGGCACCAAGAAGCGCGTCCACTTCAACCGTGTCGCCTTCCTCAGCAGTAATCTCCGCAAGCACACCGGCGGCAGGTGCTGGAACTTCCAGCGTCACCTTGTCGGTTTCAAGCTCCAGCAACGGCTCATCTGCGGCGACAGCATCGCCGGGTTTCTTGAACCACTGTGCCACCGTTGCTTCGGTAACGGATTCGCCAAGCGTGGGAACTCTGATTTCCGTGCTCATGGTATGGCCTCTTTGGTGCGGCGTTTGTCAGCCGTCGTGAAACGTAATGTGAAAATTAGATGGTGAGCGCTTCATCCAGGAACATGTTGAGTTCCTGCTTGTGCTTGCTCATCAAGCCGGTTGCTGTGGATGCTGTGGACGCACGGCCCGCATAACGTGCGCGCCGGTGCTTGGCATCAATGTGTTTCAGAACCCATTCGATGTTGGGCTCCATGAATGTCCAAGCGCCCATATTCTTGGGCTCTTCCTGACACCACATCATGTCTGCATTCGCGAAGCGTTCCAGCTCCTTGATCATGGATTTGGCCGGGAACGGATAGAGCTGCTCCACGCGCATCAAGTAGATGTCATCAATGCCGCGCTTTTCGCGTTCTTCCAGCAGATCATAATAGACCTTGCCGGAGCACATGACCACGCGCCTGATCTTCTGCGGCTCTACCAGTTTGACGGTCGAGCCGGGCATGTATTCAGCGTCATCCCACAACACCCGGTGGAACGATGAACCTTCGCCCATTTCCTTGAGTGTGGAGACAGCCTTCTTGTGCCGCAGCAGCGACTTGGGTGTCATGATGATCAATGGCTTGCGGAACTTCCGGTGCAACTGACGGCGCAGAATGTGGAAATAGTTCGCTGGCGTCGTGCAGTTGGCAATCTGCAGATTGTCTTCTGCGCAAAGCTGCAGGTAGCGCTCAAGGCGGGCCGAGGAATGCTCCGGACCCTGACCTTCATAGCCATGCGGCAGCAACATCACGAGACCGGACATACGCAGCCATTTGCGCTCACCCGATGAGATAAACTGGTCAATGATAACCTGCGCGCCATTGGCAAAGTCACCAAACTGGGCTTCCCACAAGACCAGCGCATTGGGCTCAGCCAACGAGTAGCCATACTCATAGCCGAGCACAGCCGCCTCAGACAGCATCGAGTCGACAACGTCGTATTCGACCTGGCCTTCCTTGAGGTTGTTGAGCGGCATGTACCGTTCTTCGGTTTCCTGATCGATGATGGCGGAGTGACGTTGCGAGAACGTACCGCGCGTTGAGTCCTGTCCCACAAGGCGAACAGGGAAACCTTCATCAATCAAAGAGCCGAAAGCCAGAGACTCAGCGGTGGCCCAATCGATGTTTTCACCAGACGTCACCGCATCCATACGCGCCTTGAAGACACGCTTCAGCGTGCGGTGTGCATTTACGTCTTCAGGAATGACGGCGAGCTTGGTCCCGATCTCCTGCAATGTCTGCACAGGAACCGCCGTTTCACCGCGACGGGCTTCGCCTTCGGCAACCGAAAGACCACTCCAGCGCCCGTCCAGCCAGTCGGCCTTGTTGGTGCGGAAGTTGTCAGCAGTATCAAAGCTTTCAGAGAGCATCGCGTTGAAGCTCTCTTTCATGCTATCGATCTCAGCCTGATCCACCAGCCCCTCAGCAATCAGTCGCTCGGAATAGATCTGAAGCGTCGTCGGCTGCTTCTTGATGGTCTTGTACATCAGCGGCTGGGTGAACATGGGCTCGTCGCCCTCGTTGTGCCCAAAGCGCCGGTAGCAGAACATATCGATGACAACATCAGCGCCGAACTGCTGGCGGAACTCTGTCGCGATCTTTGCCACGTGAACGACAGCTTCCGGATCATCCCCATTCACATGGAAGATTGGAGCCTGAACCATTTTCGCAACGTCAGACGGGTAAGGCGACGAGCGCGAGAAACGCGGGCTCGTCGTGAAACCGATCTGGTTGTTGACGATGAAGTGGATGGTACCGCCATTGCGACCACCCTTGAGCTGGGACAGCCCAAAGCACTCCGCCACAATACCCTGACCTGCAAAGGCCGCATCGCCGTGCAGCAGAATAGGCATGACCTTGGTGCGGTCACGACCGTGCTGCATGTCCTGCTTGGCGCGTGCCTTGCCCAGCACCACCGGGTTCACCGCTTCAAGGTGAGATGGGTTGGCTGTCAGTGACAGGTGAACCTTATTGCCGTCAAACTCACGATCAGATGATGTACCAAGATGGTATTTCACGTCACCGGAACCGGCGATGTCTTCAGGATTGACCGAACCGCCTTTGAATTCATGGAAGATCGCCTGATAGGGCTTGCCCATAACCGTAGCGAGCACATTGAGACGACCACGGTGCGGCATGCCGAGGATGATTTCCTCAAGGCCCATATTGCCGCCGCGCTTGATGATCTGCTCCATGGCCGGGATGAGGCTTTCACCGCCATCCAGACCGAAACGCTTCGTGCCCGTATATTTGACATGCAGGAAATTCTCGAACCCTTCGGACTCGATGAGCTTTTGAAGGATCGCCTTCTTGCCCATATCCGTGAAGGAGACTTCCTTGCCGCGGCCCTCGATGCGCTCCTGGATCCAGCCCTTTTGTTCCGGATCAGCAATATGCATGAACTCAACGCCAATCGTGTCGCAATAGGTGCGCCACAGGATTTCCATCATCTCGTTGATGGTTGCCGTCTCCAGACCCAGCACATGGTCGATGAAGATAGGGCGATCCATGTCTTCATCGGTGAAGCCATATGACTTTGGATTGAGCTCGGGGTGGTCTTTCGGAGGCTCGATATTCAACGGATCAAGCTTGGCAATGAGGTGACCACGAATACGGTAGGCACGGATCATCATGATCGCGCGGATGGAATCGAGCGTAGCGGCCCGCACCTGCTCGTCGGTCAGGCTGACGCCTGCACTGGACGCCTTGCCTTCGATTTTGCCCTTAAGGTGGGATTCGGTTTCGCCCCAATTGGCATCAAGCGCTGAAACAAGATCGCCATTGGCCAGCGGCGGCCAGTCCGGGCGCGCCCAGGACGGGCCGTTGGCTTCGGTTGCCACCGCACCCGGATCATCTTTCAGGCCATCAAAATAGGCCCGCAGACGCGCATCCACAGAACTTGGGTTCTGGGCGTACCGGTGGTGCATCTGTTCGAGATATTGGGCGTTGCCGCCATAAAGGAATGACGTCTCGTCAAAGGCTTCATTTGCAGGCGTCCGCTGACGCCCCGAGCCATCTGCCATTTTGTGTCGCTCCCGCGCGGTCGCAAGGTGCTGTGGGGCGTCTGGCCCGCGCGCTTTCGAATACCAAAAGCCCCAAATTCCCCGCAGCTTCGCACGGGTTTGGTTAACGCGCTATTCAAAATGCCCCAATTTCCGGTGACATTTTGAGAATAACGGCCCCGCAAACCGCATATGAGTGGTCGCGGGGCCCGCATTCATTTTGTCTCAGCGTAGCCGAGTAGCCTCAGGGTCAGCCTTTGAGCACATCCACGAGCGTGGAACCTAGCGCTGCAGGAGACGGAGAGACCGTAATTCCGGCAGATTTCATGGCTTCGATCTTGCTCGCAGCATCACCCTTGCCACCGGAAATGATCGCGCCGGCATGGCCCATGCGACGACCCGGAGGCGCTGTCACACCGGCAATGAAGCCCACAACCGGCTTCTTGGTTTTGGACTGCTTGAGGAACTCAGCGGCATCTTCTTCAGCAGACCCACCAATTTCACCAATCATGATGATGGATTCGGTCTTGTCGTCACCCAGGAACATGTCCAGGCAATCAATGAAGTTGGTGCCGTTCACCGGGTCACCACCGATGCCGATGCAGGTGGTCTGACCAAGGCCCGCTGCCGTTGTCTGGCCGACCGCCTCATAGGTCAGCGTGCCGGAGCGCGACACAATGCCGACGGTACCAGGCTTGTGAATGTGGCCCGGCATAATGCCGATCTTGCACTCACCCGGCGTGATGACGCCCGGGCAGTTGGGACCAACCAGCCTTGTCTTGGAACCGCAAAGAGCCTTTTTGACCTTCACCATGTCGAGCACGGGAATGCCTTCGGTGATGCAGACGGCCAGCGGAATTTCCGCATCAATCGCCTCGAGGATGGCATCTGCTGCGAAGGGCGGCGGCACGTAAATCATCGTGGCGTCGGCGCCGGTCTTTTCCACCGCCTCGCCGACCGTGTCGAACACCGGTAGATCAAGATGCTTGGTGCCGCCCTTGCCCGGCGTCACGCCGCCAACAAGCTTGGTGCCATACTCAATTGCGGTTTCCGAATGGAACGTACCCTGAGCACCTGTGAAGCCCTGGGTGATAACCTTGGTGTTGCTGTCAATCAGAACGGCCATTTATTTGGCCTCCTTCACGGCTTTGACGATCTTCTCGGCGGCATCCGCCAGATTGTCAGCAGGAATAATGGCAAGGCCGCTATCGGCCATGATCTGCTTGCCAAGCTCAACATTGGTACCTTCAAGGCGCACAACGAGCGGCACAGCAAGCGATGTTTCCTTGGCTGCCGCAATCACGCCTTCCGCGATGATGTCGCAGCGCATGATGCCGCCAAAGATGTTGACCAGAATGCCTTCAACAGCCGGGTCAGACAGGATGATCTTGAAGGCTTCTGTCACCTTCTCCTTGGTGGCGCCGCCACCCACATCCAGGAAGTTGGCAGGTTCCTCGCCGTAGAGCTTGATGATGTCCATGGTCGCCATGGCGAGGCCTGCGCCGTTGACCATGCAGCCGATGTTGCCGTCCAGGTTCACGTAGGAGAGCCCCGCGGCCTTCGCCTCGAGCTCGGTCGGATCCTCCTCGGCGTCGTCGCGCAGCGCCGCGATGTCCTTGCGGCGGTAGAGCGCGTTGTCGTCGAAGTTCATCTTCGCATCGAGGGCGAGCAGGTCGCCGTCTTTGGTGATGATTAGCGGGTTGATCTCAACGATGCTGGCGTCGAGCGCCATGTACGCGTTGTACAGCGCCGTAAACAGCTTCACCGCTTTGCCAACGAGCTTGCCTTCCAGACCCATGCCGAAAG
>JBCBUN010000012.1:0-13307 GCA_039818145.1 Pseudomonadota bacterium | reverse complement strand
CTTCGCAGACGTCGCAGACTGTGTAGACGGCTTTCTTGAGCTCTGTTCGATTGCCAGCGCGTCTCGTGCCCGAGTTGGCTGCGATGCGCGCATTCTCTTCAAGCAGAAGTCGAACGGTTTCACCTACCGCGTCAGAGAAGTCATCGGACAGGACCATGGAATCGGCAAACATGACCTGACCGTCCGGCTGCAGAAGGCTTACATTGCCATTGGCTGTCACAGTCTTGGTGCCGCGGTCATAGACGATTGAGTCAGCGAGCAATACTCGGGAGTCCGAGGTAACTTCGACATTGCCGCGGGCCGTTACCACGTCAACTTCGCGGTCATGCACCATCTCATCGGCTTCGATGAGGACAGTGTCTTTCGGCTGCTCGAACGTTTGAATTGGCCGAGGTGTTTCTAGTTCACTTTCGTCGGGACCGCCTGAAAGTGCTTGGTCGGCGCTGCGGTCTGCATCAAGCTGGCTGGGGTTAGTCAGAACAATTCTGTCGGCCGGGCCAGTTGATTGGGCAGCCACTTTTGCGGGTGCGACAACGAGGGTTGCGAGCAGCGCGCAAGTACCCGCCGCCAGCACCCGTAGATGCTGAGTTGATGTGATCTTTCCCTGACGCTGAAGAGAAATGACCCCTTCGTCCCCCATACGCCCCTAACCGTCCTCTTGATGAAAAATCAGTGCTCCGCCGAGCATCGCACTGATGAATGCCGGTGACCATGCGGCCAGAACAACAGGCATAACCCCTCGTGCGCCCAGCGCAAGGGTCACGTCGGTGAAAAAGTACAAAAAGAAGCCACTTATGATGCCGGCAACAATCAACTGGCCAATGCCGCCCAGGCGGGTCAGCCTGAGGCTGAAACAGGCTGCAATAAGCACCATCGCCGCCATAAGGAATGGCCTCGATGCAAGCTGGTGCCAATGGAGTTCGTATCTGAGGGCAGAAAACCCGGCTTCTTGTGCCGTTTCAATGAACTCTGGTAGCTCCCAGAACGAAAGTGTATCCGGCGAAGCAAAGCTCTCCTGAACCCGCTCAAGTGTCAGGCTGGTAGGAAGCGAATAGGTCTCGTGCAATGCGCGCCGTTCACCTGGTACTGCGACCTGGGCATTGCTGATCATCCATTGCCCATCACCAAGCTCAGCGTTATCCGCATCGATACGGGCAATGAACTCCTCGTCATTGTTGTAGAGGAAGATAATGACGTCCCGCAGCTCGACGCCCTGATTTGTGACGCCAAGCGCATGGATCACAGATTGTCCGTTGTCATCGGCCTGGCGCAGCCAAAGGCCTGACTCGGATACCGCGAGCAGGCTGGTCCGCCCACGGACATATTTGGATTCAAGCGCTTCGAACCTGGACACCATTGCAGCTGCCAGCGGGTTGTAAACGGCAACAGCGCCGGTGCCGATAATCAGGGCGAGCGCGACTGCGGGCGCCAGGAACTGCCAGGCAGAAACACCAGATGCTCGCGCCACCACAAACTCATTCGTACGGGACAGTTGCAGGAAGGCCCACATGGATCCGAAGAGCACGGCGAACGGCATCATTTTTTCAGAGATGCTAGGTAGTCGCAGCAGTCCCATGGACAACACGGTTGTGAACGGAACTTCGCGCGAGCCGGTGCGACGTAGCAGCTCCACAAAATCGATCACGAAGGCAAGCGCCATACAGATGACGAAGGACGCGGCGATCGCCATGAGCGCGCGGCGGCCAAAATAGAGATACATGGTCCAGGGCATCTTCATGAGCGAGATGCCTCCGCAGACCCGATGGACTGTGACTTGCTTCGCAGCGCAGCAAGGCTCGCCATTGGCTTCCACCCGCCAATCATGGCGCACGCGCCGGCAAATGCGGCGATCGGGATGAGGTATTGGATGCCAATAAGCATGGGATACCTGGTCGCCCACCCGACAGACGCCAGGTCCAGCAGGCGGATCCCCAATCCCAATGCGACGGTAAGCACAATACGCCGTCCATAGCCGCGCCGATTGAACTCATTAGGCAGCAGACCGGCCATGGCAAAAGCAGCAAACACCAGCGCATAAAGCGGAGACGTGATGCGTGCGTGACCCTCGGCAATCAGTTCGTTCTCATACTGATTGTCATAGGCCTGCGTGGTGTCCGGCCACAGCAATTCGGGCAGATACCGCTCATAGGCTTTGAAGTATCGCTCTTCGGCCGGGTTTTCGAACTGGCTGAGGTCAAACGCGTATTTGTCGAAATAGAGGAAGTCCGTTTTCTTCTGTGCATCGCGGCGCTGGATGTTGCCGTTCAACATGATCAGGCGCGGCCCTTCGCGCGTATCAATCAATTGTCCCCGATCGGCGATGTAGCTGACGGGTTTGTCCTTGTCGCGGTTGTCGTGGACCAGCAGCCCCTCGATTTCGCCACCTGGAAGACGGTTTTCAACAAACACGGTGAGACCGTCAGCGGGTGTGGTGAACTCACCTGCCTGCAGAAGTGAGGACGCAAACTCGGTGCGCATCTCCAGCAGAACAGAGCGCATGTCGCGCATCGCCATCGGCAGCAGCAGCATGTTCACCAGATAGGCCAGCAGCATGACCGTCAGGGCACAGCCAAAAATGGGGCGTGCCACCTGCCATCGGCTCATACCCGCCGCATACATCACAACCAGTTCGCTGTCCGAGCGCAGCCGGTAGAGGCAATAGACCACCGCAAAGAACAGGCCGATTGGCAGGACAATCACAAGAATGGACGGGACCACCAGCACCGAGAGGTAGAGGAACACACCGATGTCCTGACCCTGCTCGATCACGTCGTTGAGCAACTCAAGTGACTGCGTGAGCCATACGACCCCGGTCAGGATAAGCATGAAGACCAGAAACGGGCCGGTCACGAGACGGGCCACATAGGCATCGATCTTGAAGACTCTGGATTGGGTGTCGCTTGCCATCTGGGCTTGGTCTGTCCGGTCCTGCAGGGTGCCCGTAAGCATTTACGCAAACGGGCAGTGTCGTGTTTCATACTAGGCGACCGGTTGCTGTTTTTGGTTAACAGCCGGACGCCAAATCACGTAATCAATCCCCGCAGCCCTTTGGAAATACAGCACTTTGTGGGTTTGGCGAAGCCCTTAATGGCGTGCTAATCGCCGAAAAGCGCGACTTTTCCGCGCCTTTGGATCACGATTTCGATAAAGTTAACAAATCAGGGGCCTGTGCAGGTCCCAACCGGCCTCTTTCCAGACCAGAAACCGGCCCTCATCCTGGGCCATGAAGGACAATCTCGATGAATGTGACGATCTCCAACAGCACCCTGCCCAAGACAGGAGCCCTTGTTCTGATTGCTGTAGAAGGCAACAAGCTTCTGCCCACGGCTCTGGCCGTAGATGAGGCGATGGAGGGTGGTCTTGCGCGGGCCATCAAGGCCGCCGAATTCAAAGGCAAGGCAGGCCAGGTGTTGGACATCGCCGCCCCGCAGGGCCTCAGCGTGAATCGTCTGTTCGTCATGGGTCTTGGTGCTGCCAAGTCACTCAAGCCCGCAGGTCTGGAGACTGCAGCGGGGCGCATGGTTGGACGGCTGAATAGTGCGCGCATCAAACAAGCGTCCATTGCTGGCGATGCCATCGATGGCAGTGAGATTGCAGATGGCGACGTTGCCGCGCACCTGGCCCTGGGGGCACAGCTTGCCGCATATCGTTTTGATGGATATCGCACCAAGCAGAAGCCGGACCAAAAACCAAGCCTGGCCAGGATTGGTGTTATGACGAAGGCGCAGGCTCGGGCCAAAAAGGCATGGGCCAATCTGTCCGCAGTGGGGCAGGGCGTCTATCTCGCGCGTGACCTGGTCAACGAACCGCCAAATGTTCTGTACCCAGAGAGTTTTGCCAAGAAGTGCAAAGCACTGACGTCAAAGGGCCTCAAGGTTGAGGTTCTTGGTGAAAAGCAGATGGAAAAACTCGGCATGGGATCTCTGCTGGGTGTGGGGCAGGGCTCCGTGCGCGAAAGTCAGTTGGTTATCATGCGCTGGGACGGCGGTGCCGCCAAATCGAAGCCGGTTGCTTTCGTGGGCAAGGGTGTAACGTTCGACACTGGCGGCATTTCACTCAAACCCGGCGCGGGCATGGAAGACATGAAGGGCGACATGGGTGGCGCTGCTGCTGTCACCGGCACAATGCTGGCGCTTGCGGCGCGCAAAGCCAAGGTCAACGCGGTTGGCGTCATCGGTCTGGTCGAGAACATGCCGGATGCGGGCGCTCAGCGTCCCGGTGACATCGTGACTTCAATGTCCGGACAAACCATCGAAATCCAGAACACGGACGCCGAGGGCCGTCTCGTCCTTGCGGACGCGCTTTGGTACACGCAGGACCGGTTCAAGCCGCGCTTCATGATTGATCTGGCTACTCTGACCGGAGCGATCCTGGTGGCCCTTGGTGAAGAACATGCCGGGCTTTTCTCGGACAATGACAAGCTGGCAGATCAGATTCTTGACGCAGGCAAAGCGTCCGGCGAGACCCTATGGCGGCTCCCCATGGGACCGGGATATGACAAGCTCATCAAATCCAAATTTGCTGACATGCGAAACATCGGCGGCCGGTTTGCCGGGTCTATTACTGCAGCGCAGTTCCTGGGGCACTACACCAATGGTGTGCCATGGGCCCACTTGGACATAGCAGGCACGGCCTGGCAGTCCGGTAGCAAGCCAACGTCCCCATCATGGGGAACCGGCTGGGGCGTGCGGTTACTTGATCGTCTGGTGTCGGACAATTTTGAGAAATAGTCCGGACCATGTCTGAGCTGCTCTTCTACCACCTCGAGCGTTCCACCTTGGAAGCTGTCTTACCGCAGCTCCTCGAGAAAACGCTTGAGCGTGGGTGGAAGGCCGTCGTGCGAGCCAGTTCTGCTGAGCGTGTCAGTTCATTGGATGCTCATTTATGGACCTATCGGGACGATGCTTTCCTGCCCCATGGCGCACAAGGCGAGGGGCATGAGGATGCACAGCAGGTGCTGCTGACAACCGGAAATGAAAATCCCGCAGGAGCAAATGTGCTTTTTGCGGTTGATGGTGCCGACATCGATGGCGTGGATACCTATCAGCGCTGTGTCCTGATGTTTGACGGTGGCGACCCGGATGCGGTCGCAGCAGCCCGTGTTCATTGGAAAGCGGTCAAGGACGCCGGACATGACGCCACCTACTGGCAGCAAAGCGAAGCCGGTCGGTGGGAAAAGAAAGCCTAGGCGTCGGCGTTCTCAAGCTTGGCCAATGCGGCCTCATACTTTTGCGTCAGCGTCATCCAGTTGTCTTCGGCTTTTTCCAGTTGGCTTCCAAGTTCGCCGCGTGCGCGTGAAATGAGATCAGCCTTTTTGGGGTCACGTTCAAAGAGGCTGCCATCCGCAAGAACCGCGTCCATCTTGGCGATTTTTTCTTCCAGTTCGATGATTTTGAACTCAGCGTCGTCCACGCTTTTTTTCAGGGGCGCAATGCCGGCCCGCTGCTGTGCCGTAGCCTTGCGAACGTCCTTGGCACGCGGCGCCTCTGGCGCACGGGCGGAAGCGTCATCAGAAAGAGAAGACGTTTTGTTTGACCCCGGTCGCCCGCGCTGACTGAGCAGCAGGCGGCGATAGTCATCCATATCGCCATCAAACGACTGAACCTTTCCATCATGGACCAGCCACAAACGATCCGCACAGGAATCAATCAGATGCTGGTCATGACTGATAAGAATGACCGCACCTGAATATTCGTTGATCGCGTTGACCAGCTGGTCGCGGCCTTCCATGTCCAGATGGTTTGTAGGTTCGTCGAGGACCAGCATGTGCGGTTTGTCGAAAGTCGCGATTGCAAGCAGGAGCCGCGCTTTCTCGCCGCCGGACAGGTCTGCGACTTTGACGTCGGCGCGCTGGCCGGAGAATCCTATGGCGCCGACACGGGCGCGGACCTGCGCGTCCGTTACTTCGCCAAATTTCTCCATGCGCTGACGCATGTTCTGATACGGCGTAAGGCCGTCGGCCAACTCATCTACCTGGTGCTGCGCAAAGTACCCGATGCGCAGGCGCGGCGAACGCCGCAGGGTGCCGCTTGCCTGTTTCAGGCGTGACGTGACCAGCTTGGCGAATGTCGACTTGCCATTGCCGTTGGCCCCCAAGAGGGCAATACGGTCGTCCTGGTCAATGCGCAGGGTCATATTATTGAGTACCGGCGGGTTGTCGCCATACCCCACCGCTGCATTTTCCATGGTGATAATGGGCGGCGGCAGCAGGTCTTCCGGCCCCTGCAAGCTGATGCGTGCTGAGTGTTCGTCTGCGAGGATGGTCGGCAGGTCGAGTTTTGACAGCGCCTTTAGGCGACTTTGCGCCTGACGTGCCTTGGAAGCCTTGGCACGGAACCGCTCAACAAACGCCGTCATATGCTTGCGCTTGTCGTCGAGCTTCTTGCGAAGAGCAAGATCATGCGCCGCCTGCTCGGACTTCAGCCTCTGAAACCGTTCGAAGTTGCCCGGATAGTAGGACAGCCGTCTGTGCTCCAAATGCAGGATGCCACTGGCCACCTGGTCCAGCAGATCGCGGTCATGGCTGACGATCAGAAGGGTACGGGGGTACTTTCGCAGGTAGTCAACAAGCCAGATGGTGCCTTCAAGGTCCAAATAGTTGGTTGGCTCATCCAGCAATAGCAGGTCCGGTGTTGTGAAAAGCAATGCGGCAAGCGCAACGCGCATGCGCCAGCCACCGGAAAAGTCGCGGGTCGGCCGCGCCTGGTCCACTTCATCGAAGCCAAGTCCCGCCAGAATGGCGGCTGCGCGGGCAGGGGCGCTATGAGCGTCAATGTCGGCAAGTCGCGTGTGGACTTCCGCAATACGATTGGGATCGGTGACCGTTTCCGCCTCAGCCAGCAGGTTCAACCGTTCTGTATCCGCTTCCAGTACGGTTTCCAGCAGGCTCTTGTCGGTTGCTGGCGCTTCTTGTTCAACGCCACCAATGCGCCAGTTCTTTGGAACGGAAATGGAACCGGCATCCGGCGGCAGGTCGCCATTTATGAGGCCAAAGAGCGTGGATTTGCCCGCGCCATTGCGACCAACGACGCCCACATGCTTGCCTTCGGGCACGCCAGCGGTGGCGTTTTCCATCAATACGCGATCGCCAATGCGGTAGGTCAGTTCGTTGATTTGCAGCATGGCGACGACATTTGCCCTAGCTGGGCCCTTGCAGTGTGACTTTTGGGTGCTTGCAGGAGTGCAACAGCGGCGGCTATAACCCGCCCGAATTTGCGGCTCTTAAGGCGGCAATCCCCGAGATCATATTTCCCAGAAAGACGGTACTTCTAAGCGTCCACCAGCAGATGTCCACCGCCCGTTTCGCATTGATGCAATGCGGTGGCCGTGATCTTTGCCCGTGACAGCAGGAATGCTACCGCGACATGCCAACCTGAAAGGCACATTCTCATGGCTCTTGAGCGCACTTTTTCTATCGTTAAGCCCGATGCAACCAAGCGTAACATCACCGGCAAGGTCATCGACCGGCTGGAAACAGCAGGCCTGCGCGTTATCGCGTCCAAGCGTCTGCAGCTGACCAAGGAAAAGGCCGAAGGCTTCTATGCTGTCCACAAAGAACGCCCTTTCTTCAACGATCTTGTGGCCTTCATGACATCAGGCCCCGTTGTTGTTCAGGTGCTCGAAGGTGAAAACGCCATCGCAAAGAACCGTGAAGTCATGGGTGCAACCACCCCGGCTGAAGCAGCACCGGGCACAATCCGTGCGGACTTTGCTGAAAGCATTGAAGCCAATTCCGTGCACGGTTCGGATGCACCGGAAACCGCCGCTGAAGAAATCAAGTACTTCTTCTCAGACGACGAAATCGTTGGCTAATTGCTGACGCGCACAAGCCTTATGGCTGCGGCGAAAAGAGGGGCGGGCACTCGGTGTCCGCCCTTTTTGCATCCAGGCTGCGCACCACTTTGCCGTCCACAAGCTTCACACTGCCTGACGCAATCATTTTGACCGCTGCAGGATACAGCACATGCTCAGCCTCAAGGATGCGCGCCGAGAGTGTTTCGGCCGTGTCATCTGGCAGGACCCGCACAGCCGCTTGCGCGATGATGGGGCCGCTGTCGAGGGCTGGCGTAATGTAGTGGACAGTGCACCCGGAAATCGTGGCGCCAGCATCTATGGCTTGTTGCTGGACACGAATGCCCTTGAAGGAAGGCAGCAAGGACGGATGGATATTGACCATTCGGCCTTCCCACCGTGCTGCAAACTCATCGGTCAAAATCCGCATGAAGCCTGCGTGGCAAACAAGATCGACGTCAGCTTCGTCCAAAGCCGCTTCCAGCGCCGCATCAAAGTCGGCCCGGGTGGCATAGCTCTTGTGATCAATGGCCTGTGTGGGAATGCCGGCTTTTGCGGCCGTTTGCAGCCCGGATGCATCCGGTCGATTGGAGATGACCTTAACGATCTCAGCCGGGTAATCCGGGGCAGATGCAGCTTCTAATAGCCGTTCCATATTACTCCCACGGCCGGAAATCAGGATGGCAATCTTCATGCGGACGTGATCACCCCGATCTGGCGGGTCGGAACACCCAGATCATTCAGGCTGGCCGTGACAGCTTCTACGTCATCGCCGGGAGACGCCACAGCAATCATGCCGATGCCGCAGTTGAACGTCCGCCGCATCTCAGCGTCCGACATACCACCCAGTTTTTGAAGCCAGTCGAAAACCGGCGGCATGTCCCAGGCTGAGTAGTCGATGTCCGCAGCGAGATTGTCGGGCAGCACCCTGGGAATATTCTCGCTGAAACCGCCACCGGTAATGTGCGCCAGTGCCTTGATGTGCCCCGCCTTGATGCTGGGCAGTAGCTGAGTGACGTACAAGCGGGTGGGTGTAAGCAGTGCTTCTCCAAGTGTCGCAGCATCGGTCTCAAACGGCGCTGGAGCGTCAAGCTTGGCACCTGCATCCGCGATGAGCCGACGCACAAGCGAGAAACCATTGGAGTGAAGACCGCTGGAACTCATGCCCAGGATGATATCGCCAGGTGCCACGTCATTGCGGGGCAGTAGCGAACCACGTTCGGCGGCTCCAACAGAGAAGCCGGCCAGGTCAAAATCATCCCCTTGATACATGCCCGGCATCTCAGCGGTTTCCCCACCGATAAGAGCGCAGCCTGACAGGCGACAGCCCTCAGCTATGCCTGAGACGACCTTCGCGGCTGACTCCACGTCCAGATGCCCGGTGGCAAAATAGTCGAGAAAGAAGAGCGGCTCTGCGCCCTGAACAACCAGATCATTGACGCACATGGCCACAAGGTCGATGCCGACTGTATCCAGAATGCCGGTATCGATTGCAAGACGTAGCTTGGTGCCAACGCCATCATTCGCTGCCACCAGAATTGGATCTGTGAAACCTGCGGCTTTCAGGTCAAAAAGGCCACCAAACCCGCCCAGATCGCTATCCGCGCCCGGGCGCCGGGTCGCCTTGGCCATTGGGGCAATGAGCCTCACCAGTGCATTGCCTGCGTCGATATCTACGCCGGCATCGGCATAGGTAATGCCATTGCGTTTCGCGCCCTGCGCTGGATCCGCCATCTCTTCCTCATGCGATAAAAGTCGGTTTTTGGCCGCATTCCGCTGGCTGTATGCCCTGAGTCTTGCTCCCAGGCCAGCGAGCGCCTAAACGAGCCCAAAGCCCTCAAGAATGCAAGCCCGGCTGGATTGATGAATGTGGGCCATTTGATCGGCGGAAATGATATAGTTGCTGCGCCCTTATGGGGCGAAATGAGGTCAGGATGCAGTCCCGAAAAGTAGGAGAGATGAGTTTGGCACAAGCTGCGACGCGCGCGTTAGATGAGGCAGTACGCCCGTTTGGCCTTCCGCAATTGATATTTGCAGCTGTCCTCATCGGGCTGGCGGGCATGTTTTCCAGTTCCGCATGGGCACAAGCATCCTCTGACATTTATACGGTGACCGGCGTATCTGTTGACGCAACAGGCGCGGACGCGGCCCAGGCGCGCGAAAAAGCGTTGACGCAAGGACGTATCAAGGCCGCAGACGAAGTGCTGCGCAGGTTTACTTTGTATGCTGACTGGCCACGTCTTCCCGAGCTGACTGCAGCAGATGGTGAGTTGCTTGTAACGGGTATCGGCATTGCCAACGAGAGAGCATCCGGCACGCGCTACCTTGGTGATGTGACCGCGCGGCTTAACCCACAGCAGGTGCGCCGCTTCCTTCGCCAATCCGGTGTCCGGTTTACGGAAAATCAGGCTGCACCGAGCCTGCTTCTTCCGGTGTTGGACACGCCCGGCGTACGCGTATTGTTTGATGAACCCAACCCATGGCGAGCGGCATGGGAATCCATCGGGCTTTCAAATTCCCTCGTTCCCATCCGCCTCGCACTTGGCGATCTGCAGGACTTTTCAGCCATCGATGCCGGTGGAGCCATCGGTGCAGACTGGGCCGCGCTTGAACAAATCGCCAGCCGGTACGGGGTCGAACAGGTGCTGGTTGCCCACGCGCGCGGTGGAGACGGCAATCAGCTTGAGGTCACTCTTTATCGGGTAACGCCACGTGGCGTGGATGAAACCAGACGAAATTTTCAGGGTGAAACAATTGAAGCGGCCTCGCTCGCCGGTGCTCAAGGCATACGCAACTCCCTGATTGCCAGTTGGAAAACACAAAACGCCGTTGCGTTCGGGCTTGAACAAACGGTGCCTGTATCGGTCGAGTTTTCGTCGCTGGCAGAATGGACCGCCATTCGCCAACGCTTGAATGCTGCTTCCATTGTGCAAAGTATGGACGTCGTCGCTGTTTCTCCTCGCGGTGCCCAGGTCAATTTGCGGGTATCGGGTCCAATGCCCGCACTGAGGTCTAACCTTGCCCAGCGCCAGCTGCGCCTTTTGGATGAAGGAGGCGTCTGGACGCTGGCATTTTCGTCGGCGGCAGCAGCACCGGCACCTATCCTGAACGATCCTGTTGACGCAGTGGAAGCAACCCCAGTTGCCGATCCGACGAGAACCGCCCCCGGTGGCGCATCCAGCGCGCCGTCTGGTGGACTACCGGAAGATGAGGCCATCGCTGACCGCCTGACCCGCCAGAATGCAAGTTCTCCAAACCGGTGAGCTTTGTCCCAAATCTGATAACGCTGGGACGGCTAATTCTTGTCCCCGTGATTATCTACCTGATTGGCAATCAGGCGTTCGAAGCAGCCTTCTGGGTTTTTGTAGCAGCGGGCATCTCTGATGGTGTGGACGGCTTCATTGCCAAGCGCTTTGGCTACACAACGGCCCTTGGCGCTTATCTGGACCCGGTAGCTGACAAAGCGCTGCTGGTGTCGATTTTTGTCTCGCTGGGACTACAGGACCTTATTCCGAATTGGCTGGTCATTCTTGTCGTCAGCCGAGATGTTCTGATCGTAGGCGCGGTCTTGATCTCCTGGCTCATTGGATTTGTGGTGACAATGCGACCGTTGATGGTGAGCAAGATCAACACAACAGCACAAATCGCATACGCAGCTGCTGTACTGGCTGTCCTGGGGTTTCAGTTTGAATCAACCTTCGGTGCCGCGCTCGTTCTGGCTGCATACCTCACTGGACTGACGACAGTTATTTCCGGTGCGAGTTACCTCGTTGACTGGGTCCGTGATGTCAGTGCGTGGGAGACCGACACGACTGCTGAAACCCAAGACCAAAAGGAAACCCCCAAGTGACCATTGGCAGGCAAGCGCTTATCTGGGCAATAGTTGCGATTGTATTTGGGCTGGTGCTGCACCTGTTGAGCAGCATCATGCTGCCCTTTGTGGCGGGCATGGCCATTGCCTATTTCCTCGATCCCGCCGCGGATCGGCTCGAGGACATGGGGCTAAGCCGCATGGCCGCCACAAGCGTGATTTCAGTCGTCGGGCTGCTGATTTTCATTCTGGTACTGGTGCTCGTCCTGCCGGTTTTGCAGGACCAGATCATCAAATTCATCGAGCGCGCGCCCGGCTATGTCGATCAACTGCGCCAGCTCTTTAACAGGATCATGGATGGTCGCTTTGCAGAATTCATTGCCGGATTCGATACCGATGCGCGGGCAGCCTTCACCGACATAGCAAAATCCGCTGTCGGTTGGGCAGGGCAGGTGTTCCACCGCGCGATTAGCGGTGGTCTGGCATTCGTAAGCTTCATGTCCTTGGTGTTTGTGACCCCCGTCGTCGCGTTCTACCTGTTGCTCGACTGGGACCGGATGGTGGAGCAGATGGACAGCTGGTTGCCGCGCGACCATGCGGGCACAATACGTCGTCTCATTGGCGAGATGGACGGAATGCTCTCAGGCTTTGTGCGCGGGCAGGTCACCGTGTGCTTTGTGCTCGGCACATTTTACGCAACGGCGCTTTCCATCATTGGACTGGATTTCGGACTGGTGGTCGGCCTGATTGCCGGGCTGGTCAGCTTCATTCCTTTTGTCGGGGCACTGGTCGGCATGTTCCTGTCGGTTGGTCTGGCCCTCATTCAATTTTGGCCTGACCCGCTGATGATTGGTGCCGTCGCTGCTGTGTTCTTTGTAGGGCAGGCCATTGAAGGGAATGTTCTTACGCCTTGGCTTGTGGGCTCTCGCGTCAAGCTGCACCCGGTTTGGGTCATTTTTGCGCTTTTCGCATTTGGAACACTCTTTGGTTTTGTCGGCGTGCTCTTGGCGTTGCCGCTGGCGGCGCTCATCGGAGTTCTGACGCGATTTGGCATTGGTGAGTACCTCAAGAGCGACCTCTACAAGGGCAATCATCGTGAGTAAGGCCGGCGCCACAGCAACCGGACCTCAGATACCTCTGCCGCTTGATCACCGACCTGCGCAGGGGCGCGATGATTTTCTGGTATCGCAGAGCAATGCCGTTGCGGTCGCATGGGTCGACAAATGGCCCGATTGGCCACAGCCCATCGTCGTGCTCAGCGGTCCAGAGGGAAGCGGCAAGACTCATCTCGCAGATGTATGGAGAGCAGAGGCCGGTGCTGCATCCTGCAATGCCATGGACCTGACGCGAGAAAACGTTCCCGAGCTTTTAACTGCCGGTGGTCTTGTTGTTGAAGACATAGAGCTACTGCGCGACCCAGCGGCGCTTTTTCACCTGCTGAATTTCGCGCGCGAGAAGGGCGCGACCCTGATGCTTACCTGCACAACAGCGCCGGGCACCCTGCATTTTCCGCTGGCAGATCTGATGTCACGGTTAAAGGCCGCCCCTCATGTGCAACTGCTTGAACCCGATGACATGTTGCTGATTCAGCTGATTGCCAAACTCTTTTCGGAGCGTGGTGTGCATGCAAGCCCGGACATGCTGGAATATATTGCCCACAGGATTGACCGGGCTTGCATGCACACCACGCTCCGAAAAGAGTTTG
>JBCBUN010000011.1:0-13823 GCA_039818145.1 Pseudomonadota bacterium | reverse complement strand
AGCAATTTTGCCCCCTGAGGGGCGCATGACCCCTGCTTTCAGGCTATATGAGGACTTATAGCCCATTCGCGCGCTATATCAGCCTCACGCCCGCGTGAGTCCATAGCGTTTGCACGCATTCCCTCGTCTTTTCAGGCGTCTTTTTCAGGCCGATTACCCAGATGACCATTCCGTCCAAGACCGATCTTGAGCTTGCCTCCACCGCCGTCAAGAAACTCATGGCCGCCGGTGCCGATGCAGCAGACGCCATTGCGGCCGCGGGCACGTCGCTGGGTGTGTCTTTCCGGATGGGGAAACTTGAGGATGTGGAACGGTCCGAAGGCACGGATCTTGGCATCCGTGCCATGGTGAAGGGTGAAGGCGGTGCCATGCGGCAGGCGGTCGTCTCGCTGACGGATACAAGCGGCCCGGCGCTGGACGAAGCGGTGGAGCGCGTCATTGCCATGGCACGCATCGCACCCGATGATCCCTATTGCGGTCTGGCGGACAAGGCCCGACTTGCCACCAACACTGCCGACCTTGATCTCGACGATGGTCAGGAGCCGGACGCGGACACTCTGGCCTCGCGCGCTGAGGCCGCTGAAAAAGCGGCCCTTGATGTGGAGGGCGTGACCAACTCCATGGGGGCGGGTGCCGGCTGGAGCCGCTCACAGGTGGCGCTTGTCACCAGCGACGGGTTTGAAGGCACTTACTCCGGCAGCTCTCACTCCATCTCATGCTCCGTTCTTGCGGGCGAAGGCACGGGCATGGAGCGTGACTATGACTACACGTCGTCGCGGCACCTGTCTGAGCTTGATGCGCCGGAAACAGTCGGCAAGAGCGCCGCCGACAAAGCCGTCAAGCGCCTCAACCCGCGCAAGATGAAAAGTCAGGCCGTACCAGTCATCTACGATCCACGTGTCTCAGGCGGTCTTGTCGGTCATCTGGCGGGCGCTGTGTCCGGGGACTCTGTTGCCCGCGGTACAAGTTTTCTGAAAGACCGGATGGGTGAGCAGGTGATGGCCTCGGGCCTTGCCATTATTGATGACCCGCGCATCATTCGCGGTCGCTCGTCAAAACCGTTTGATGGCGAAGGCGTTGCGGCTGAAAAGCTGGCGCTGGTTGAAGACGGCGTTCTTCAAAGCTGGATCATGGATTCATCTTCCGCCCGCCAGCTTGGCCTTGAAACCTCCGGCCGCGCCGCGCGGGGCACCGGGGGCCCTCCGGGTCCCTCCAACACCAATCTCTACATGGAAGCAGGCAAGCTCAGTGTGGAAGAGCTGATGGCGGACATCACGGAAGGCTTCTACATCACCGAACTCATCGGCATGGGCGTCAACGGCATTACCGGTGATTATTCACGCGGTGCTGCCGGGTACTGGATCGAGAATGGCGAGCTGACATTCCCGGTCACTGAGATCACCGTTGCGGGCAACCTCAAGGACATGTTCATGGCCATGACACCGGCCAGCGATCTTGTGTTCCGCTACGGCACGAATGCGCCCACCATGCGTGTTGAAGGCATGACCATTGCCGGAGCTTAATGTCGCCTCAGACCACGCCATTTTGCTGGACGCTGTGCGTGAAGGCGGCGCGCTGGCGCTTGCGCATTTCAAGGCCGGCGTCACGTCCCAGGACAAGAAGGACGGCACGCCGGTAACCGAAGCAGATATTGCGGTCGACGCACTGCTGAAGCAACGGCTGCGCGGCGCCCAGCCGGAGTATGGCTGGTTGTCGGAAGAAACCGAAGACGATGCCGCCCGCCTTGCAACCACTCGGCAATGGATGGTGGACCCGATCGACGGCACTCGTGCCTTTATCAAGGGTCGCCCGCATTTCGCGGTTGTGGCGGCGTTGATCGACCATGGCCGTCCGGTGGCGGGCGCGATCTACAACCCGGCCACGGATGAATTGTTTGAAGCGCAGGCGGGCAAAGGCGCGTTGCTCAATGGTAAGCCGATTTCGGTCACGGATGTGCCCGAGGTTGAAGGCTGCCGCATGCTGGGGGCGGCTGACATGTTCCAGCATCCCGCCTGGCCACAGAAATGGCCACCCATGGACATCGCCCAGCGCAATTCCATTGCCTATCGCGGTGCCCTCGTCGCATCCGGTGACTTTGACGCAATGCTGGTCATGAACTGGAAGAACGACTGGGATCTGGCGGCCGCGGACCTCATCGTGCACGAGGCCGGTGGCCACATGACCAGCCACACGGGCGACGGCCTGACCTATAATGCCAAAGACCCGCGCCACCGCACGGTGGTTGCGGCGGGGCCCGCTTTGCATCGCGCCCTGCATGACCGTATTGGTGCGATCGTGCTGCCGGGCTAAGACCGGGAGCGCGTTTTGTGGGGAGACATGACACTATGAGCGACGACGTAACAAGCCAGGATACAGGCAACGACGACACGCCCGAGCAGTTGCTGCATCTGGTCATGGGCGGTCGGCTAACAGATCTGGCGGATACCGAGTTTGAGGATGTCTCCAAGCTCGACATCGTCGGCATCTACCCGAACTACGCCAAGGCCCATGAAGCCTGGAAGTCAGCAGCCCAGCGCACGGTGGATGACGCGCAGATGCGCTATTTCATCGTGCATCTGCACAAGCTGCTTGATCCCGACAACGACGCTGACTGCCCGGACTAAAGGCGGAGCAAACCCCTGTTCAAGAAGATTGCCAGATCAGCGTTTGTCGCGGGCCTCATCTCCACTGTGGCGGCGTGGTACATCCGCTTCATGCTGTGGACCAGCCGCATCGACGTTGAGAACCAGCACATACCAGAAGAGTTCTGGACAGCGGACAAGCCCTTCATCGTCGCGTTCTGGCACGGGCAGATGCTGATCATTGTTGACTGCTGGCGCTGTGAAAAACCCATCAGTATGCTGATCTCCCAAAACCTTGATGGCGAGATGATTGCGCAGGCGCTCGCGAAGTTAGACATCGGTGCCGTGCGCGGCTCGTCGGATAAAAACGGCAAGGACAAGGGCGGACGTGCGGCGTTGCGCGGCATGCTCAAGATGCTCAAGGAAGGCGACAGCATCGGCATCACGCCGGACGGCCCCAAAGGTCCGGGCATGAAATCCAAGGAAGGGCTGATTGTCCTGGCGCGTCTGTCAGGTGTGCCGATCCTGCCCGTCGCGGGCGCTTCCAACCGCGCGAAGATCATGAACAGCTGGGACCGCTTTGCCCTACATCGCCCGTTCTCCCGCGGCCTCATCAAATGGGGTGAGCCGATTTACGTCCCGCGCGAGGCTGACGCGGAGGCGATGGAAGCCACACGCGCCCATCTCGATATGGTGCTGCAAACGCTTAGCGCTGAGACACGTGCACATATGGGTCATCCGCCACTGGAGCCGCTCACATGAGTGGCCTTGCGCTCTACCGCGGGCTGACGCGCCTGCTTACGCCGCTGATCCCGGCCTATCTGGGGCGACGCATGAAGCGTGGCAAGGAAGACCCGGCCCGTATGGGAGAGCGTCTGGGCACCGCCGGCCTGGCGCGGCCGGACGGGCATCTGGTGTGGTTGCATGCCGCCAGCGTCGGCGAATCCCTGTCGATCCTCACACTTATTGATCGCATTCTTGCCGCACGCCCGGACCTCACCTTGCTGGTGACATCGGGCACGGTTACGTCAGCGCAGCTGCTTGGCAAACGCCTGCCGGAGCGGGCCCTTCAACAATATGTGCCGGTGGATACGCCCACTGCGGTGGCGGGCTTTCTGGATCACTGGCGGCCTGATGCCGCCGTGCTGGTGGAAAGCGAACTCTGGCCCAACCTCATCACCATGACACGTGCCCGGGGCATACCCATGGCGCTTATCAATGCGCGCATGTCTGCCTCTTCGGAACGCGGCTGGGGCTGGTGGACCGGTGCCGCCCGCAGCATTACCGGCAGTTTTGATCTAGTACTGGCGCAGGATAGCACGGCTGCAGCTCGCCTCAAACGCCTTGGCGCCGCCGGGGCAAAGGCTGTTGGCAATCTCAAGGTTGATGCCGCCCCGCCGCCAGCGCCCGACGGGCTTATGGGCGATCTCACCCGCTTTCTTGCAGGTCGCGCCGCCTGGGTTGCGGCGAGCACTCATCCCGGCGAAGAACACATCATTGCGAACACACACGCGTTGTTGAAGCAAGCCGTTCCCGGTTTGCTGACGGTTATCGTTCCCCGACACCCGGAGCGTGGCCCCGAAATCGCGCGCATGCTGCGTGACATGAATCTGGAAGTCGCCCAGCGCAGCGCCGGTAATCGTGTCACCGGCCGGACGGATATCTATCTGGCGGACACCCTTGGCGAGCTTGGCGGCTTCTTCCGTGTGCTGACTATCGTGTTCATGGGTGGGTCGCTGGTGCGCGTTGGTGGGCACAATCCCATTGAGCCAGCGCTACTGGGCGCAGCTATTCTGACCGGCCCGCATGTGCATAATTTTGAAGACATCTACCGGGCGTTTGCAGCCGGAAAGGCCAGCGAGACCGTATCCGACGCGCCATCGCTGGCAGCTGCCATCGGCCGGCTCATGTCAGACGGGATGCTGGCCGGCGCACGGGTCGCAGCAGCTGCTGAAACCGCAGGCAGTCTGACCGGAGCGCTTGAAGCGACACTTGTCGACCTGCTGCCGTTCCTCGATGCCGCAACGGGAGGCCCCAGTGATGCGCGCGCCTGATCACTGGCAATCCACCACCCACTGGCTGGCCCGTGTTCTGACGCCCGTCGCGTCGCTTTATGCCTCGCTCACGCGCACACGCACGCGCATGGTTGTGCCACAGCGCGCCAGCATTCCGGTTGTCTGCGTTGGCAACATCACCGCAGGCGGCAGCGGCAAAACGCCGGTTGCCATCGCAATTGCCAAGCGGCTGGCTGCTTTGGGCGAGCAGCCGACCTTTCTGACACGTGGCTATGGCGGACGCCTGTCGGGGCCACTGATTGTGGACGCAGAAAAATCCCGTGCCATTGACGTCGGTGATGAACCTTTGCTGCTCGCACGCAGCTTTCCCACGGTTGTTTCCGGTGACCGACCCAAGGGGGCCGAACTGGCCAGCCACAACGGGGCCAGTGCTTTGGTGATGGATGACGGGTTCCAGAACCCATCGCTGCACAAGGACGCCGGCATTGTAGTCATTGATGCCGGGGCTGGCCTTGGTAATGGATTGCTCATCCCCGCGGGACCTATGCGCGAGACACCCGACGATGCTCTGGCGCGCGCGCATTGCCTCGTCGTCATGGGCAGGGGCAATGCGGCAGATGAGGTCATCTCCAAGGCCCGCACACGTAACCTGCCGGTTATCGCAGGTACCCTCGCCCCGTCCGGTGATGCGGAGCAGTGGCGCGGCCAGCAGGTTCTGGCGTTTGCGGGGATCGGCAGACCGCAGAAATTTTTCGATACCCTGGTCTGTGTGGGTGCGGACATTCGCGAAACGCAGGTCTTTGGTGACCACCACAGCTTTACGGACGACGAGGCACAGGCCCTGCTCAGTCGCGCGCGCGACCAAGGCTTGGCACTCGTCACCACTGAAAAAGACATGGCCCGGATGAGTGGTGCGGGCCATTCCGGTGCGCTGGCAGAACTGCGCACGCATGCCCATACACTTCCGGTGGAAGTTGTTTTTGACGACCCCGACGCGCTTGACCAGGTGCTGAAGGCGCGTATCAATGCCGCCTCTCGGGCGGGCGACTACAAGGCCTTTTGAAGGAACAGCACGAATGAGCGGCTGGCAGCACAAGCTGGAATCGGCAGGCTTTTCGCTCCTCATGGGGGCGTTCAAGGCCCTTGGTCGCGAACGCGCCTCAGCCTTTGGCAGCTGGCTGTTCCGCACCGTCGGCCCGAAGATCTCCCGCCACAAAAAAGCCGATGCCAGCATGGCCCGGGTGCTGCCGGAACTCACGGCGCAGCAGCGGGCCGACTACCTGGCACAGATGTGGGACAATCTGGGCCGGGTGGCCGGCGAGTATCCGCATCTGGGCAGCTTCACGACGGGCGGTTCGGAGGCCGATGTTGAAATTCTTGGCTCTGATGTCCTCAACAGTTTTGCTGAAGATGGCAAATCCGCCATTTTCGTTTCCGGTCATTTTGCCAATTGGGAGTTGATGCCCCTGACAGTGGCCCGCGCCGGTGTGGAAGGTGCGGAGATTTATCGCGCGCCCAACAACCCTGCCGTAGATGCGTGGATCACCAACGCCCGCCAGCAGCACATCATGGCGCATCAGGTCCCGAAGGGACCGTCCGGTGCGCGTGAGCTTGTGAAATGTCTCAGGTCGGGCGTCAGCCTATGCATGCTGGCAGACCAGAAGATGAATGACGGCATTGAAAGCACATTCTTTGGCCGTCCTGCCATGTCTCCCGCGGCCCCCGCGACCATGTCGCTTCGTTACAATGTGCCGATTGTGCCGGTAACGTTTGAGCGGCTGGCAGGCACGAAATTCCGCATCCGCTTCTGGCCGCCGCTTGAGTACAACAAGACCGGCGACATGCAGGCGGACATCGCCGCCATCACGCTCAAGGTCAACGCATTTCTGGAAGACTGGATCAGGCAGCGCCCGGGCATGTGGCTATGGCTGCATAACCGCTGGCCAAAAGACTAGACCTCAGATCATGCGGTCTTACTGAGGCATGGGCCCGACAACAAGCTGGGGATCAAGACGCTCCTTGCCCCAGTTCATGCGCCAGTCCAGATGCGGGCCGGTCGCACGGCCTGTCGCTCCAACTGTGCCGATCTGCTGACCCTGCGCCACGACCTGGCCGACTTCCACATCCACACTGTGCAGATGGAAAAGGGTCGAGTTCACTGAGAACCCATGGTCGATGATGACGATGCCGCCGGTAAAGAAGTGATCACTTTCCGCCAGGCGAACGGTACCCGCCGCAGGAGACAGAACCGGCGTGCCGGTGGGTGCCGCAATATCAATGCCGAAATGCGGACGACGGGGCTCACCATTCAGAACACGCTGGGAGCCATAGACACCGGAAATGCGGCCCTTGGTTGGCCAGATGAAATCAGACAGGAAATGCTCGTCGCGGCTTGTGGCACGACGGGCAGCGGCAACCTGCGCGTTGTCCGCGCGGATGCGTTTTAGGGTGGCTGCAGAGAAGCCGCCGACCTTGCCCGGTGGCAGGCCGTCGATGCGCTGAATGTCATAGTCGCGCTTGGCGATCTCCAGCGGCGTTACTTCCTGGGTACCGTTTGGTGGCGTGACGGAAAGCAGGGCGGAGGGTCCATGATCACGGCCAAAGCCGATGACGAACTTGCCTTCGTCGGTGACGGGTAGCATGGCGCCATCCAATGAGACTTCGCTGCCAGGCTCGACAGTGCCGATGACCATACCGCCCTGGCTGAGATCACCGTTCAGCTCGAGCGCCAATGCGGTTGTGGCGGACAGGGCAAGCGCTGCTGCTGCGAGACCTAATTTACGCAACGCCCAGATCCCTTTGCACAACGGCTTCGGCGGTTGCATAGGGCTCTTGCCGGTCCACGCTCCAGTAGCGCAGCTCATCAAGCGAAATCCGTTTGCCTGTTACAGCGCAGGTGACATAGGAGCCCGGTGCCAGAACATCATAATCCGCATCGAGATAACGAAGGCGCGCTTCGCCGCCCATCTGACTGTCAAACCGGTTCACCGCAATTCCTCCACGTCGAAAACCTGTACTTGGGCGCCCGAACGCTCCACTTGAAGCAAATACTGAGCCTGGTCAATCTGCTCGACAATTATATCAGTGTAGTCGCTACGCAACTCATCAATGTATCTGCAGTTTGCCGAGAGGTAGATAACCCCTTCAGCAATAGGTACAAAGTCTAGCATCTCAGAGTTGGACGCATAATCATTGGCCAGCTTCTCACTGACCGCATAAATGCTCGGCGTCACTCCATGTAGGTACTGGCTAGGGACGGTCGGACTCACGCTTACGAAGCACCAATCCGCTCTTGTTCCACTCTCAATTGGCCCACACGCCGCCGCGAACGCCAGACAAAGCAAAACACAGTTACGTTTCAACAGATCTGTTGGCGTATTTCCAGAACGGTTGAGAGAAGTCAAAACAGCTCACCCTGCCCCTTGCGTTTAGGCGCGGGTTTTTTGGCTGGTCCGGTCTTTTTCACCACGACCTTGGGTGCTGGTCCGTCAATCGTTTCAACGGTGACCCGATCGGCATTGGCAAATTCGAGACCGAACCGTCCTGCGGCGCGGGCGGCATCGCCAGAGCGGATGGGTTTGCCGTCCCCATCAAGGGCCAGCGCAAAACCGCGCTCCAGCACACTCTTGTGAGACAGCGTTTCCAGCAGGCGTCCAGCCTGATTCAGACGCTCGCGGTTTTTTTCGACCTGTCCGGCAAAGACGCGCGGCAGACGTTCGGCCATGGGATCAAGGGCGCGCCGGGCCGCCTGTGTTGCCACATCACGGCGGCGCAGCAGTCGTTCGCCAAGCGCATCCAGGTCCTTGCGGGACTGAGCGAGTTGCGCCTGAGGGCGGCGCGCCTCCAGGCGTCCTGCCCAGTTTGCCAGTGTTGCGCGCCGGTCCTGCAGGAAGCGGCCGCGATGGCTGACCAGTCGCTCCCCGGCCACATCCAGACGCTGGCGCTGGATTTCCAGCAGGCGTTCGGGCTTGGGCAGAGCGCGGGCGAGGCTGCGCACATCGGTGCGGGCCTGCTCCAGGCTGCGGGTCATGGTGCGATGCTGGCGGGCGCCCTGCTCCATCACCTGAGCAATGAGATCAGCGCGCACCGGCACGGCATGTTCCGCTGCTGCTGTGGGTGTCGGTGCACGCAGGTCAGAGGCAAAGTCGATGAGTGTAGTGTCCGTCTCGTGCCCCACTGCGGAGATCAGTGGGATGTCACTTTCAAAGGCCGCGCGCACCACGACCTCTTCGTTGAAGGGCCACAGATCTTCAACACTGCCACCACCACGCGCCACGATGATCAGATCCGGGCGCGGGATGTTTCCGCCGGGCTCAAGCGCATTGAAGCCCTTGATGCCTGCGGCGACTTCAGCGGCGGCGGTTTCCCCCTGCACCCGCGTTGGCCAGACCAGCAAATGGCGGGGGAACCGGTCACGGACCCGGTGCAGGATATCGCGGATGACAGCCCCTGAGGGTGATGTCACAACGCCGATCACGTCTGGCAGAAAGGGCAGCGGCTTTTTGTGGTCTGCATCAAACAGACCTTCAGCAGCCAGCTTCTTGCGCCTGTCTTCCAGCAGCTTCATCAGCGCGCCGACACCGGCAGGCTCAATGGACTCGATAACGATCTGATATTTCGACTGGCCGGGGAAAGTTGTGAGGCGGCCGGTGGCGATCACCTCAAGGCCCTGCTCGGGCTGGGTTGCAAGGCGGGATGCATTGCCCTTCCAGATCACACCGGACAGGACCGCGCGATCATCCTTCAGGTCCAGATAGACATGGCCGGAGGCAGGCCGCGACACGCGGCCGATCTCACCGCGCACCCGCACATGGCCGAACTGGTCCTCGACCATGCGTTTGACGGCACCGGATATCTCCGAAACGGAGTATTCCGGCGCGTTGCCGAGCGAGGGTTCGTGGAGAGAATCAGTGGCCAATTCGGGTAGCCTTGCAGGTGCGAATCCGGGTGACAGGAAGCTAGGTTTCCTGCTGGTTTTTCGGTGGGTTCTAAGGGCGCGAGACTTCGTGCTAGAACCCCGTCAGCATACCCTTAGGCAGCGCGATAGGCTATCGGGCAAACCCTGAAGGGCACTCCTTTCACCTCCTTTTGGCGGGCACGGCAGACATGAAAGTATTGGTGGTAGGCTCCGGCGGACGCGAACACGCCTTGTGCTGGAAACTGGCCCAGAGCCCCAAGCTTACCAAGCTGTACGCCGCCCCGGGCAACGCAGGCATGAAGGCCGTTGCGGAATGTGTGAGCATCGGCGTTGAGGACCTCGACGCGCTGGTGACCTTTGCCCGCGATACCCAGATTGACCTGGTGGTGGTCGGCCCGGAAGGTCCGCTGGTGGCTGGCCTGACCGACCGCCTGGAAGAGGCCGGCATTCGCGTCTTCGGCCCCAGCGCCAAGGCCGCCCAGCTTGAAGGCTCCAAGGCCTTTACCAAGGACATTTGCCAGCGCGCCGGTATCCCGACTGCCGCATACCGCCACTTTACCAATGCTGATGACGCGCTGGCGTATGTGCGTGCACAGGGCGCACCGATAGTGATCAAGGCGGACGGACTTGCTGCGGGCAAGGGCGTGACCGTGGCCATGGAACTGGCGGACGCTGAAAACGCCATCACCGAAGCCTTCGATGGACGCTTTGGCGCGGCGGGCGCAGAGGTTGTCGTCGAAGCCTTTCTGGAAGGCGAAGAAGCCAGCTTCTTTGCCCTGTGCGACGGTGACCGCGCCGTGCCGCTTGTTACGGCTCAGGACCACAAGCGCGTGGGTGATGGAGACGTGGGGCCAAACACCGGCGGCATGGGCGCCTACTCTCCTGCCCCGGTCATGACACCGGACCTGGTCGAGTTCACTATGACCCGGATGATCCAGCCGACACTGGATACGCTCAAGGCAGACGGCATGCCGTATAAGGGCGTGATCTTTGCCGGGCTGATGATTACCGACAAAGGCCCTGAACTCATTGAATACAATGCACGCTTTGGCGATCCGGAATGCCAGGTGCTGATGATGCGTATGCAGAGTGATTTGTTGCCGCTGCTCGACGCAGCAGCGCGCGGCGATCTCTCCGGTGCAGAAGTGACTTGGCATGAGGACCCGGCGCTCAGCGTCGTGATGGCTGCGAAGGGCTATCCGGGTTCTTATGAAAAGAACACGCCGATCAACAATCTGGACGATGCGGGCGCGGATGACGGTGTGGAGATTTTCCACGCGGGCACCGCTGAACAAGACGGTCAGATCGTGGCTACCGGTGGACGCGTCCTCAATGTAACGGCTATGGGCGCGTCGGTGGCGCAAGCGCAGGCGCTGGCCTATGCTGCGGTAGACAAGATTGAATGGCCCGAAGGCTTTAGCCGCCGCGACATCGGCTGGCGCGCGATAGAACGCGAAAATGCCTGAGTGTCCCTACGAATTTGAGACATAGACAACCAAGAATCCAGCAAACAAGAAACTGAATTAGGGAGTATCCCGATGAGTGATGCAGCAGCATCGGATGACCGCCAGGAGATGTTCTCCGGCACCAAGGGTGTGGCGGACAATCACCGCTTTGATGAGAGCAAACTGTTCGAATACCTGAACGACACGGTTGAGGGTTTTGAAGGTCCGCTTGAAGTGCGTGAGTTCAAGGGCGGTCAGTCCAACCCGACCTATCAGCTGGTCACACCAAAGAAGAAATATGTTCTGCGGCGCAAGCCACCGGGCAAGCTGCTGCCATCAGCACACGCGGTTGACCGGGAATTCAAGGTGATCTCCGCTCTGGGTGATACCAATGTGCCGGTGCCCAAGGCTTATACATTGTGCGAAGACGACGATGTCATCGGCACGATGTTTTACGTGATGGAGATGGTGGAAGGCCGGATCCTGTGGGAAGCATTGCTGCCCAACGAATCCAAAGAAAGCCGTGGCCAGATCTATGACGCGATGAACGACACCATCGCCAAGCTGCACATGGTCGACTACGAAAAAGTGGGCCTTAGCGACTTCGGCAAGCCGGGCAACTATTTCTCCCGGCAGATTTCACGCTGGTCCAAGCAGTATGTGGCCAGTGAAACGGAAACCATCGAGTCCATGAACAAGCTCATGGAATGGCTGCCGAACAACATTCCCGACGAAGACTCAAACTCCATCGTTCATGGCGACTACCGTCTGGACAACATGGTGCTGCACCCCACAGAGCCGCGCGTACTTGCCGTGCTGGACTGGGAACTGAGCACGCTGGGTCACCCGCTTGGTGATTTCACCTATCACACCATGCAATGGAAAATGCCCGGTGCCGGCACCGGTGGCGGCACGGGGTCGCTCAAGGATCATGACCTTGCGGCTTTGGGCATTCCCAGCTTTGAAGATTACGTCAAAGCCTATTGCGACCGGACGGGTCGCAGCGGCATCGATGATCTAGATTTCTACTATGCGTATAACTTTATGCGCCTTGCGGGCATTCTGCAGGGCATTGCCGGTCGGGTGCGCGACGGAACGGCGGCCAGCGACCATGCCAAGACCATGGCGGCCAATGTTCGTCCGTTGGCGGATGAAGGCTGGTTCTACGCGCAAAAGGCGGGCGCTGTTTAGTCGTCTCGTTTGCTTTGCATCACTTCGGCCATGGTCTCCTTGAGGCCATCGGCTGAAGTAATGTGCAGGTCGCGCTGCGGGAACGGGAACTCGATGCCATTCTCGTGAAACAGATCCCAGATGTGCAGACGAATGTCGCTGGCGACATTCACCACACCGGCTTCTGGATCGTTGACCCAGATACGCAATTCCAGATCAACCGAGTTGTCGCCAAAGCCAACCAGCCGTGTGGCCGGGGGTGGCGACGACAGCACGCGCTTGTGCTCCTCGGCAGACTGCATCATCAGCTCCAGTGCCTTGCGGACATCGGACTGATAGCTGACACCCACAGCAAGCTTGAGACGCACCGCGCGGTTGGAGAACGACCAGTTCACAACCTGCTGGGTGATCAGGTCTTCATTGGGAATGAGATATTCCTTGCCGTCGCGCGTCACGACCGCCGCGTAGCGCGCGCCCAGCTTGGATATCCAGCCATAGGCCTCGCCTATCTCGATCACGTCGCCCGGTTTGATGGAGCGATCCAGCAGCAGGATGATGCCGCTGATGAGGTTGGAGACGACCTTCTGCAAGCCAAAGCCGATGCCCACACCAATGGCACCGGAGAAGACGGCGACAGCCGTAAAGTCGATGCCCAGCGAGGTAAGCCCGACCAGCACGGCGACGGTCAGGAAGCTGATGCGCAGCACTTTGCCGACCAAGACGCCTGCTGCGGGTGTCACCCCATCCACCCGTCGCAGCTGGCTTTCCAGCAAGGATGACGCAAAAATTGCGACCCACACCAATGCTCCCACAAGGATGACGCCGTTGATGACGGTGAGCATCGAAATCCGCATTTCACCGGCTGTGAAGGCCGCAGCATCCAGCGCCGCCACAAATGGCTCCAGCCATCCAAGAATAGCCAGGGCAGCAACGAACCAGATCACAGCGCCAACAAGTTGGGTGAGACCGGTCTGGCGGGTCATCACCGTGATGAGACGAATGAGCAACCAAGCCAGCAGCAGATTTGTGGCGCTGGACAACAATTCGGCGGCCTGGTCCGCCGCGCGCATGGCGAGCGTGGCAAGCCACGTCATAAGGTTGGCCGCCAGCGGCGCGGTCAGCGTCGCCAACCGGCTCAGACGCCCGCTTAGCCAGGCGCGCCCGTCAGTCTTTGCGGCAAGTCGTTCAACCTGTGGTGACAGGCGCCGCCCTAGCGCAATCGACATGAGGACGATGCCAGCCAGAATGCCAAGCTGGATCGCAACGGGAATGGTCGCAATGTCGGTGACGATCCACTGCCAAACAGGCTCGAGCAGGGTCTGGGCACCTTCAGCGGCTTCGGAAATGTCCGGAAGCTCTCGTGATTCTGTCGTCTGATACATCGTGGGATTGCAGCATTCCCGCTCTATCCTGTCGAGTATGCGCTCAGAGGGTGTCGCGCGGCCCGGTCCCCATGCTAGGACACCGGCGAACCTGAATTTGCATACAATCTGGAAGTCCCATGCCCGCAGCCACCCCGGATACTGTTCCGGAAACAATAGACGTCCTCGACCGTCATCGCTTTGACCAAAAAGCACTGGAAAAATGGTGTGAGGCCAATGTGGACGGCTATGAAGGTCCACTGGAAATTCGACAGTTCCAGGGCGGCCAGTCGAACCCCACCTTCCTGCTCGTTACGCTCAACCGCAAATAT
>JBCBUN010000010.1:0-13842 GCA_039818145.1 Pseudomonadota bacterium | reverse complement strand
CTGTGTGACCGCGCTCATAGGGAAGGTCTGCTTGTGCATATGGACGGGGCGCGATTTGCCAATGCCATGGCGCATCTCAAATGCACGCCGGCGGACACCACCTGGAAGGCGGGTGTGGATGCTCTGAGTTTCGGGGCCACCAAGAACGGTGCGATGGCGGCGGAAGCGGCGATCTTCTTTGATCCCGCCTTGGCGGAGCAGTTTGAGGCGCGCCGCATGCGGGGCGGGCACCTGTTGTCCAAGATGCGGTTTCTGTCCGCTCAGCTTGAAGCCTATGTGACGGATGGTCTGTGGTTGCGGCTGGCCGCCCACGCCAATGGTCATGCGCAGGGACTGGCGCGCATCGTGGAAGAGACGCCAGGTGTCGCGCTTGTGCATCCCGTTGAAAGTGATGAGGTCTTTGTCCGGTTTGAGGATAAGGCGGCCATATCCCGACTGCGCGACTCGGGAGTTTCCTTTGTGCCCTGGGACCCGGCGGCGGGGATCATACGGCTGGTGGCTTCTTTTCAGACGACAGACGAAGAGGTGCGGCAATTTCGCGCTGCACTGCACTCTGCCCTCGGTGACCCGACCTGACGTTGAGGGCAGATGACGCCCTGAGCCTTTGTCCTGTTGACGTTCGGGGTGGCAGGCTTGTTTGTGACAGAAAAAATCATGATGACGCGGCGCAATATCTTGAGTGCGGCAGGTGCGACTCTTGCGCCCATTTGACCGATATCAATGTTGTTCGCCCGCCATTCCTGCACTTAGCCTTACATAACAGCCCCTTTGTCCATGACCGGCGGGGGCGACTAATGAAGTGGGGCACACCGGGTCATGACGCACACACATACGCCAGAACCTCCCATCGCCAATGATGGTCGACTGACAGCCATGGGGTGGGGCGCAATTGCGCTGTTCATCGCAGGGGCTTTTCTGGGCATTTTTGTTATCGCCGGGGCATCCAGCGGACCGATGATGCTGCATGGCGGTCTCATCACGCTGTTCTGCCTTCTGGCGGTGATGTGGATCGGTGACCGGCACTTCGATTTTCTACAGCGCGGGCCCACGGCGCGGGCGCCGGACGGCGTGCAGTACAATGATGCTGTCATCCGCTGGGGCGTGATCGCCTCCACCTTCTGGGGTGTTGTCGGCTTTGTTGTTGGTCTCGTCATTGCTGTGCAGCTGGCTTACCCGGATCTGCTGACAGGTATCGCGGAGCTGAACTTCGGGCGTCTGCGTCCTGTGCATACGTCAGCGGTTATCTTTGCGTTTGGCGGCAACATTCTCATCGCCACCTCGTTTTACGTGGTGCAGCGCACCTGCAAGGCGCGGCTGGCGGGCGACATTGCGCCGTGGTTCGTGTTCTGGGGCTATCAGCTGTTCATCGTGCTGGCGGCGACGGGCTATGTGTTCGGCGTTACCCAGTCCAAGGAATATGCAGAGCCTGAGTGGTATATCGACCTGTGGCTGACGGTTGTGTGGGTCGTCTATCTGCTGGTGTTCCTCGGCACGCTGTGGCGCCGCCGGGAGCCGCACATCTATGTAGCCAACTGGTTCTACCTCGCCTTCATCGTCACCATTGCGATGCTCCACATCGTCAACAACCTTGCGGTGCCGGTATCGTTCACGGGCGACAAGTCCTACATCCTGATGTCCGGCGTTCAGGACGCCATGACCCAGTGGTGGTACGGCCATAACGCGGTGGGCTTCTTCCTCACTGCCGGCTTCCTGGGGTTGATGTATTACTTCATTCCCAAGCGTGCCGAGCGGCCGGTCTATTCCTACCGCCTGTCGATCATTCACTTCTGGGCGTTGATCTTCCTCTACATCTGGGCGGGTCCGCATCACCTGCACTTCACAGCTCTGCCCGACTGGGCGCAGACCCTGGGGGCGACGTTCTCGATCATGCTGTGGATGCCCTCGTGGGGCGGCATGATCAACGGGCTGATGACGCTTGCCGGTGCCTGGGACCGTCTGCGGACGGACCCGGTGATCCGGATGCTGGTGGTGTCCGTTGCCTTCTACGGCATGAGCACCTTTGAAGGTCCGCTGATGAGCATCAAGGCTGTGAACGGCCTGTCGCACTACACGGACTGGACCATCGGTCACGTGCATTCCGGTGCGCTGGGCTGGGTCGGCTTTGTGAGCTTCGGTGCTCTTTACTGCCTCACCCCGTGGGTGTGGCGCCGTCAGCGGCTCTACTCGCTGGCGCTGGTGGAGTGGCACTTCTGGGTCGCGACGCTGGGCATCGTCCTCTACATCACCTCCATGTGGGTGTCGGGCATTCTGCAGGGCCTGATGTGGCGGGCCTATGATGAGCTTGGCTTCCTTGAGTACTCCTTCGTGGAGACCGTGGAAGCGATGCATCCGTTCTATGTGATCCGGGCACTGGGGGGCGCGCTGTTCGTCGTCGGCTCCCTGATCATGGCTTACAATCTGTACAAAACCGCCAAGGGTGAAATCCGCGCGAGCGAGCCCCTTGATGCAACAGCCGGCCGCGCCCCGCAGGGCGAGCTGGTTGCGGCACCGGCTTAAGGGAGGGCGAGACACATGTCCTTGTTCAGTCACGGCACACTTGAGCGCAACTCCCTGATCCTGACGGTCGCCATTCTGGTGGTGGTCTCGATCGGCGGTATCGTGCAGATCGCACCGTTGTTTTTCCTGTCCTCAACGATTGAGGAAGTGGACGGCATGCGGCCTTATTCGCCCCTGGAGCTTGCAGGGCGCAACATCTACATCCGTGAAGGCTGCTACAACTGTCACAGTCAGATGATCCGTTCACTTCGCGACGAAGTGGAGCGCTACGGTCATTACTCGCTGGCGGCGGAAAGCATGTATGACCACCCCTTCCAGTGGGGCTCCAAGCGGACCGGGCCGGACCTGGCGCGGCTTGGCGGCAAGTACTCGGATGACTGGCATGTGCTGCACATGGCGGACCCGCGTGCGGTGGTGCCTGAGAGCATCATGCCGAACTATCCCTTCCTGGCGACCACGCCGCTCAACTACGAGGGCTTTGAGGATCATCTCAAGACCAACCAGATGATTGGCGTGCCGTATACGGACGAGATGGTTGAGAACGCCGAGTCTGACATCAGGGCGCAGGTGGAGCCGTTCGGGGATGATTATGACGCGCTTCTGGCGCGCTATCCCAAGGCGCAGATCCGCGACTTTGACGGCAACCCGGACATGATCTCCGAACTGGATGCCCTGATCGCCTACATGCAGATGCTTGGCACCCTTGTCGACTTCTCAGCCTATCAGGCTGAGGGCGAGAACATGCGCTAGGAGCTGACATCATGGGATATGACGAAATCAGAGGTATCGGCGGGGCCATTGGCCTGGTGATGCTGTTTGTCGGCTTCATCGGTGTGATCACCTACGCGCTGTGGCCCGGCAACAAGCAGCGCTTTGACCACGCAGCGATGGCGCCGCTCGACGATGACGATGTGCCAGCGACCAATTCGGCAAACGGGGGTCAGTCCAAATGAGTGACAATAGTGAAAACAAGAACTCCGATGACGGTCGCTTTGTAGATGACTACACGGGTGTCGAGACCACGGACCATGAGTGGGACGGCATTCGGGAGCTGGACAACCCGCTGCCGAAATGGTGGCTCTACAGTTTCTATGCCTGCATCCTGTGGGCTGTCGGCTATTGGGTGCTCTACCCGGCATGGCCGCTGGCCTCCAGCTACACACAGGGCATTCTTGGCTTTTCCCAGCGTGCAGTTGTGACGGAGCAGGTGGAGCAGTCACGGGCTGCGCTGCGGGTCTATGACGATCAAATCCTGGCTGGTGAACTGAGCGACGTGCCGGGCAATCCGGAGCTTCATTCCGTAGCACTGGCCGGCGGTGAGAGTGCCTTTGGCGACAATTGCGCTGCCTGCCACGGGCGAGGGGCGCAGGGGTTCAAGGGCTATCCCAACCTCAACGATGATGCGTGGTTGTGGGGTGGGACCCTAGAAGATATCCGATTCACTTTGCGCCATGGCATCCGCTGGGAAGCGGATGAGGACACCCGTCTCAACGACATGCCGAAGTTTCTTGATGACGGCATCTTCACCCAGGCTGAAGTGAGCGACACCACGCAATATGTGCTGCAGCTGTCCGGCAAGGATGTTGATGCAGAAGCAGCCCTGCGCGGCCAGGAGCTGTTCGGTGCGCAATGTGTGACCTGTCACATGGAAGGCGGCGTCGGGAACCAGGAGCTGGGTGCGCCCAATCTGACAGACGCGATCTGGCTTTATGGTGGTGACGAAGAAAGCATCTATGCGTCAATTGCTCACAGTCGGCGCGGCGTCATGCCCGCTTGGCAGGGGCGGCTTGACGAGGCCACCATTGCGAAACTGGCGCTGTATGTTCACTCGCTGGGTGGCGGTGAATAGAGCGCTGCGTATGGACTGTCTGTAGGCGGATGACCGGGTGGGGAGGCCCGGCGATGCGTCCCCTGTGGATGACGGACGATCTTTGTCCCGGCTAGGAGGGGCTTGAATGTCAGCATCGAATGAAACAGGCGGCGGTCTTGCAGCACTTGCGCAGGAAGCTGCAGCAAATGTGAAGGGCGTTTCATCTGCAAAGGCACATGAAAAGGTCGAGCGGCATGATGTCGAGGCTGTAAACTCCGCAGCCTCCCGCTCCCTTTACGTGAGTCGCCAGGCGATTCATCCCAAGCTGGTGCACGGCACTTTTCGCAATATCAAATGGGTGATGATGGTTATCACCCTGGGCATCTATTATGTGCTGCCCTGGATCCGCTGGGACCGTGGGCCCAATTCGCCGGACCAGGCGGTGCTGCTCGATATGCCCGGTCGACGGTTCTACTTTTTCTTTATCGAAATCTGGCCGCAGGAAATCTATTTCGTGACCGGCCTGCTGGTGCTGGCTTCGCTGGCACTGTTCCTGGCGACCGCGCTCTTTGGTCGGGTATGGTGTGGTTATGCCTGCCCGCAGACCGTGTGGACCGACCTGTTCATCATGGTCGAGCGGATGATCGAGGGTGACCGCAACAAGAGGCTGAAGCTCGCCAAGACGCCCATGTCGCCGAGCAAGTTTTTCAAGAAAGTCTCCAAACATACGGTGTGGCTGCTGATTGCCGTGGCGACGGGCGGCGCCTGGGTGTTCTACTTTGCCGATGCACCGCAGCTAGCGCGCGATCTGCTGACGCTCGATGCGCCGATGGTTGCCTATCTCTTCATCGGCGTATTCACGGCCACGACCTATCTGCTGGGAGGGCTCGCCCGCGAGCAGGTATGCACTTACATGTGCCCATGGCCGCGTATTCAGGGCGCGCTGGTGGATGATCAGTCCTTCCTTGTCAGCTATCGCGCTGACCGTGGCGACCCGCGCGGGGCACACCGCAAGGGTGATACATGGGAAGGCCGTGGTGACTGCATCGACTGTAAACAGTGCGTCGTCGCGTGTCCCATGGGAATTGATATTCGCGATGGTGACCAGCTTGAGTGCATTCAGTGTGCGTTGTGCATTGATGCCTGCAACGACATCATGGACAAGATCGATCGCCCGCGCGGGCTGATCACCTACGACAATTTCGACAATCAGGACCGGCGGACCAAGGACCTGCCCATGCGGGTGCGTCTGCTGCGGCCGCGTACGCTGCTCTATGCGGCGCTGATCGTGGTGGTCGGGGCCATCATGTTGTCCGTACTGATTACGCGTTCACCGCTGGACGTGAATGTCCTCAAGGATCGCAACCCGCTGTTCGTGACCCTGTCTGACGGCTCGATCCGCAATGGATATGAAGTCAAGATTCTCAACAAGGTGACGGAAGAACGGGTGTTCACCGTGAGTGTTGAGGGGCTTGAAGGTGTCAGGATTTCAACCCTGACCGAGAGTGACCTCGAGACGCTGCCTGTCGCCGTTCAATCGGACCGGCTGCGCAATGTGCGCCTGTTCCTGTCTCTTCCTGCTGACCGGGTGGAAACGCTTGAGGACGGGCGGGCTGACATTGCCTTTGTCATCACCGACACTGCCAGTGGGCTGCAGGTGAAAAACCCGACCACCTTCCGTGGTCCTGAGGAGCGCTAGCGATATGTCCGAGGCGGCGACAGTTAAACCCAGCAAGGCCAAGCGCCGGTGGACCGGCTTTCACACGCTGGCTGCGCTTGTGGCGTTCTTCGGTGTCATTTTTGCCGTCAACGGCATCATGACCTACATCGCGCTGTCGACCTTTTCAGGCATTGAGACACAGAACGCCTATCAGACCGGGCGTGACTACAATGAGCGCCTGGAAGCTGCAGCCGCGCAGCGGGCGCTTGGGTGGCAGGTCTCGTTTGAAGAAACATTTGCCGCAACGCCTGAGGGTGCGGATGCGACGGTGGCTGTGCAGGTGCGTGATGCCAATGGCACGGCCATGACGGGACTTGGAGGCGATCTGACATTCTGGCGTCCGGTGGTGCGCGGTGAAGACATGGTGGCACCGCTGATCGAAACAGCGCCGGGCATTTACAATGCACAGGCGTCGCTGCCTGCGCGCGGTCACTGGGAGATGCGGCTGCTGCTCGAGCGTGAGGATGCAGCGCCCTACTATCTTGAAAAACGGATCTGGGCTGGAGGCCGCGACAGCGATGGCTGATGCCTCGATCTCCAGTGGCGCTGATATCGGTCAGGATGTTCCTGATATTCCGGATAGCTATGTGCGGGCGCTGGATGACGGTGGGTCCGTCGTCAATTTCGTGGTGGACGGCGTTCACTGCGGCGGCTGCGTCAAGCGCGTGGAGCGGGCGGTCAACGGACTTGAAGGTGTTGCCAACGGGCGGCTCAACTTGTCCACCAAACGGCTGACGGTGGTGTTCGAGCAGGCGTTGGTGCGCCCGCGTGAGATTGTGTCCGCCATTGTCGGCGCGGGCTATGGTGCGCGGCCGTATGATCCCAAGACGCTGGAAACCCAGCAGGCACGGGATGAGAAAGAACTCATCACCTGCATGGGTGTCTCGGGCTTTGCGGCAGCCAATGTGATGTTGCTGTCTGTTTCCGTATGGGCCGGGCATTCCGGCGGCATGGAAGCGGCGACCCGTGACATGTTCCACTGGATATCCGGGCTGATTGCCATGCCGGCCATTGCCTATGCGGGGCGGCCCTTCTTTCGGTCTGCCGTGCGTGCGCTCAGGGCCGGTGCCATGAACATGGATGTGCCGATTTCTCTGGCCGTGTTGCTGGCGGCGGGCATGAGCCTGGCTGAAACCATTGCCGGGGCAAAGCACGTCTATTTTGATGCCTCGATCATGCTGCTGTTCTTCCTGTTGATCGGTCGCACGCTGGACCTCAAGATGCGTGGGCGTGCGGCGCTGGCCGCACAAAACCTGCTGGCGCTGCGGGCTGACGCGGCCACGGTCATTGATGACGATGGTGTGGCGCGGGCGATGCCGGTGGAAGCCTTGAAGCCGGGCATGGTTGTGGCTGTTGCCACCGGCCAGCGTGTTGCTGCTGACGGGGTGGTGGAAGAAGGCCGGTCTGATCTGGATACGAGCCTCATCACCGGGGAAACGGCGCCGGTGGCTGTGGCGCCGGGGGCTGATGTCTTTGCCGGAACATTGAACATGTCCGGGCCGCTGCGCGTGCGGGTCACCAAGGGTGACGAAGCCACTTTGTTGAGTGAGATCGTGAGGCTGATGGAAGCGGCCGAGCAGGGGCGCGACACCTTTGTGCGCATCGCTGACAGGGCCGCGCGGGTCTATGCGCCTGCCGTTCACATTCTGGCAGCGGCGACGTTCCTTGGTTGGCTGCTGCTGGGTGGTCTTGCATGGGACGGCGCGCTCAAGATCGCCATTGCCGTTCTGATCATTACCTGCCCCTGTGCGCTGGGGCTTGCTGTGCCGGTGGTGCATGTGGTGGCCAGCGGACGATTGCTGTCGCGCGGTGTTTTGCTTAAATCCTCGGACGCGCTGGAGCGGCTGGCGGAAGTGGATACGCTCGTCTTCGACAAGACCGGTACGCTGACCCATGGGCAGCTTGCGCTTGATGAAGCGGGTGTTGACCGAACGGCGCTTGAAACCGCTGCAACGCTCGCACGGGCGAGTACCCATCCGTTGAGCCGCGCGCTGGCACATGCCGCAGGTGCCGGCCCCCAGTGTGATGATGTGAGTGAACATCCCGGTCAGGGCCTGATGGGCACTATTGGGGGGCAGGCGGCGCGTCTTGGCAGCGCGGCCTTTGTGGGTGGTGTCGATGTCGCCGAGCGTGACGCGACCGGACCTGAAATCTGGTTCCGCCATGGAGATGCGGCACCGGTGCGGTTTGGCTTCCTGGATGGTTTGCGTGAAGACGCGTCGGCTGTCGTTGAGTGGGCTTCTGATCGCGGCATGAAGGTTGTGCTGTTGTCCGGCGATCGTCCGGCGACCGTGGAAGCGGTTGCGCGAGCAGCCGGCATCTCAGACTTTGCCGGTGGCTTGCTGCCGCAGGACAAGATCGCCCGACTTGAAGACCTGGCGACCCAGGGCGCGAAGGTGCTGATGGTCGGCGATGGTCTCAATGACGCGCCGGCACTGGCGGCGGCTCATGTATCCATGTCGCCGGCGACCGGGGCGGATGTTTCACAGGCCGCAGCTGATCTCGTATTCCAGGGCCAGGAACTGGCGCCTGTCACCGTGGCGCTTGATGTGGCGCGGGGCAGCCAGCGCTTGGTGCTGGAGAATTTTGGTCTGTCGCTGGCGTATAATGCGGTGGCGGTGCCTATTGCTGTTGCAGGCTATGTGACGCCGCTGATCGCGGCCATTGCCATGTCATCATCGTCCATTCTGGTCACGGCCAATGCCATTCGGCTACGGTGGGGCCGGATGGGTTTGCCTGAAACCGCAAAAGAGGATGCGCACTGATGGACGTACTGGCGATGCTCATCCCGGCTGCATTGTTTTTGGGGCTGCTCGGGCTTGCGGCCTTTTTGTGGGCTCTCAAAAGCGGCCAGTTTGATGATCTTGATGGCGCGGCGGAACGCATCCTGTTTGATGATCACGATGACTTTCCGCCCAGCGATCAGCCAAGCGACGAGCCGCCCCGCAACAAGATGTAACGCTGTCTAGCTCGGGTCAGGGCGCCGCAGTCTGTCTGCCAGGTCAAGGAACCGCGCGCACAAGGCCAGAAACAGGAACAGAGCGCATAGCAGCTTGGCGCTTTCCTCCGGCACATCCTTCCATGCCAGGGTACTGGGCAGGAGTGAATCCAGAGCCGTGTGAATGGCGTAAAACGCAAAGGCTGTGGCGAAGAACAGGGCGAAGGTCCGGCTCTTGAGGATTTCGCGGACAGCCAACGCTGCGATGGCGAGGGCTACAACCCCGTAGCCGATCACTATCAGGTCGTTCCAGTTTCTGAACGTCTCTGATGGTCCCAGTGTCGAGTTTTCGAGCACGGCGCCGCCGCGTTCATGCAGCATCAGCTGTTCATCGATGGCGAGGAAGGCAAAGGCAGCTGCGAGCAATAGCCAGAACCAGGCGCCGGCCTTCCAGTCATCCATGCGCAGGTAAAAGACCGCCAGGGCGAGTGCCGCGGACATGGCCATGAAGACTGTGGATAGCGCGGTGACGGCACCGTCCTCACCGAAGTGAAACATGGGGTCATCAGCGGGGGCGGCCACGATGGACAGCGCGATCCAGCCCATGACGCCCAAGACACCGAGGGCGGCAAAGCTTGCAAAAAAGTAGGGCGATACCGGCGTTTGCATCTTCCAGTTCCTTTCGTGCACGGGGGTGGTGCCCCCGTGCAGTCAGGAATTCTAGGCGCATTTGCTGAACGCGCGGTTAGCGAGGATTGAGCCGCGCTAGCCTGCTTCGGGTGCAATCACGTCCTTGTAGGCGTGCCACGTCGCGTGCCCGACAAGGGGGAAGGTGACGACGAGGCCCACGAAGAGACTGGCGATCCCGAAGGTTGTCAGCACCAGAATGAGCCACGCCCATAGCAGCATGGGGCCGAGGTTTTCCTTCACGGCCTTGACGCTGGTGATGATGGCGGTCACGGCGTCAATGTCGCGTTCCAGAAGCATGGGAACCGAGACAACGGCTGTGGCGAACACCACGGTTGCGATGGCGCCCCCAACGAGCGTGCCGACCACGAGCAGGGCCAGTCCGCGGGGTTCAAGAATGAGTGCGGGGAAGAACTGCTCAAAGGGCGGGATCGATTCAACGCCAAAGAAGATGGCGAACAGCAGCGTGGCGATGCGGATCCAGGCGAGCAGCATCAAGGACAGTAAGACGCCGATGAAGGCGAGCTGCACGGGGGCGGCAGTGGAGACGAAGGCCACATCCTTGTGGGTCACAGCTTCGCCTTTGGCGAGCTTGCGCGACATCTCGTAAAGACCAACAGCAAGGAGCGGGCCGACGAGCATGAAGCCTGCGGCGAGCACCAGCACCAGCGAGAACAATTCCAGATAGATGAGCAGGGCGGTGAGACCGGCTGATGTTCCGACAGCGACGAGGCCATAGCCCAGACTGAGGCCAGGACGCATCCACATGTCGCGCCAGCCGGCGGCGAGCCAGCGCCAGGGGGCGTCCATGGCAATGCTTTGAACCACGGGCGGGGCTTTTGGCGGCGGCATCGAGTGGTCGATAGCGTCCGGATTTGTGTCCTGCGAACTCATGGTCTGTCCTCCCGGTATTTCCCCATGGTCAGCATTATGGGCGATATGGCCAGCAAGTGAATTGATACGGCGCAATTTTGTGAGCTAAAGCGGGGCCAATAAGCACCGAAAATCCGGAACTTTTGACGGGTCTGGGTGTTTTGTTCGTTCATCTCCCAAGGTAGAGGCGCCGGGTCGCAGAATGGCCCCCGTCTCTCTATATTGGCCAGATATGCGAATTATCAGTCAGATCGGGAGCCGCGTGACGCGCTCGGGACCTTTTTACCTGTTTGCGGCGTTGCTGCTGCCCGCGCTGGGTTTTCTGGCGCCAACGGGTGCCGAAGCTGCGCAGGGCACGCCGGGCCTTGTGGCTGAGCGCGGCTATGTGGTGCGGTTCGAGGGCGTCAGCGGCGATCTGCTGGGACGGCTGGAAAGTGTCTCACAACTGGTGCAGCGCCGGGATACGCCGCCGCCGAGCATTGGCGGGCTTCGTCGCCGGGCACAATCAGACATCAACCGCATGACCAAGGTACTGCAGTCGCGCGGCTATTTTGAGGGCAGCGCGGCCTACCAGATCGATATTCGGGGAGCCACAGCGCCTCAGCCGGTTGATACGGCCTCGTCGCAGCCGGACCAGGTGCCGGATCTGGACGTTCAGCGGGAGGCACCGACGGGACCAATGGGCGTTGTCGTGTCCATTGCGCCGGGCCCTCAGTTCATGATGGGCGCGAGCCGGATCGAGTACCGCGATACCGATGCTGCAATTCAGGACCTGCCCGCAACGCTGGGGACGTTTGATGTGGAGGCGGGAAAGCCCGCCATTGCGACCACCATCCTGAGTGCCGAAAAGAAACTGATCGCCGACTTGCAGCAGTCGGGATTTCCCTTTGCCAAGACGGCGGGTCGCAAGGCGCTGGCGAATGTGGAAACGGACACGCTGGACGTCACCACCCATGTGCATCTTGGCAACAAGGCGACGTTTGGAGCGCTCACGGTTGAAGGACTGGAACGGGTCGAGCGGCGCTATATCGATGAGCGGGCGACCTTCAAGGCCGGCGAGGAATACGACACCAAGAAGCTGAGCGAGATGCGCGCTGCGCTGGTGCGCTCGGGCCTCTTCACTGGCGTGCGGTTTGAAACGGCCAAGGAGGTTGCTGCCGATGGCTCCCTGCCGGTGACGCTGAAAGTGACGGAACGCGCCCGGCGCACGGTTGGTGTCGGTGCAAAATACTCCAGCACCGAAGGGTTCGGCATTGAGGCCCATTGGGAGAACCGCAATCTGCTGGGGGAAGGTCAGCAGCTGCGGTTTGAACTGCGCCTGTCGGAAATCGAGCAGGAAGCCGAAGCCCGCTACCGGGTGTCCGGCTTCAGAGTGCCGCAGCAGACCCTGGAGCTTGGCGCGTTGGCGGGACGGGAATCCACCGACGTGTATGACCGTATCGGCGGCACGGTCTCTGCGGCCATTGAGCGACCCCTGGCCGAGCGGTGGACCGGCCGCGCCGGCATTGTGCTGGATGTTGCGGAAATTGATGAAGTTGGCGAGCCGACCGAAACCTCCATGCTGGTGGGTGTGCCCCTGAAGGCGAGCTATGATGGTGCCAACAGCGCGCTGGACCCCACCAGCGGGTATCGCCTGACGCTGGGGGCCACGCCTTATGCAGGCCAGTTCGATGATTTTCTGGCATTCCATGTGGCGGATGCAGAGGTGCGCACCTATCTGCCGCTGAACACGTCCAAGAGCCTGGTCTTTGCCACCCGCGGGCGGCTTGGGTCCATCGTTGGGGCACGGACCGGGGAGCTGCCGGCCGACAAACGCTTCTTTGCCGGCGGGGCCGGGTCCATTCGCGGCTTTGAGTTTCAGGAAATTGCCCCCTTGGGCAGCGATGGCACCCAGGAAGGCGGTCGCAGCCTGGTCGAGTTTTCCAACGAGCTGCGTTGGCGCTTCTGGGATGACTACGGCATTGTGCCGTTTGTTGATGGCGGCACGGTGTCGGACGCGTCTGTTCCGGACTTCAAGGAAGAGTTCGCCTGGGCAGGCGGGCTGGGCTTTCGCTACTACACGTCCTTTGGTCCGCTGGGTATCGACTTTGCCTACCCCATCACCACCCCCTCTGACGAAGAAGCCAGCCTCAAGTTCTACGTGACATTGGGTCAGGCTTTTTGATGCCTTCCTTTCTTGATGATGTGGACTGGGTGCGGGTGCGCGCGTTGGGGGCGAAGCTGCTGCGCTTCGGGCTCATCGGCGCAGGGTCCCTTGTGGCGCTGGCGGTCATTGTGGCGCTGGTGGCCTTTATCGTTCTGCAGATCACGCCGGTGCGTGAAGCCATTGGTGCGCGGGTGATCGCCCTCCTTGGCGAAGGCGACGGGCTGACAATCGAAATTGACGGCTATGACGGTATCTGGCCGGTGCAGCTTGGTATTGAAAAGCTGACCGTGCGCGATGGCGGCATGCTGGTTGCGCAAGCGCATGATGTGGAAGTGTCCTGGTCGCCATGGGCGCTACTGGGGGGCACGGTGCATGTGCGCAATTTTCAGGTTGCCCGCATGGATGTGCTGGCCCTGCCGCAAGGCGAGGATGAAACAGACGAGCCGCCGGGGCCGTTGATCCCGAGCCTGCCGGTTGATGTACAAGTCGATGCGATTAACGTGCCTGAGTTGACACTGGCAGCGGGCATTGCTGGAGATCAGGCTGTCGCCTTGATGATGGGCGGGCATCTGATGCTCGCAGACGGCAATGTGCGCACGGACCTCAAGGTTGCGCGCACGGACGGTGGCAATTTCGATCTGGCGGTCACCGCCGACATTGCGCCGGCGGCGCAGCGCTTCGACCTTGACCTGACACTGACGGACGGCGCTGCAGGTGCCCCCGGCCTGATTGCGTCCATCACGGACAATGATGATCTGGCGCTGGTGACTGCGCGCGCGTCGGCTTCCGGGCCGGTCGATGCCTGGCAAGGACGCCTTGACGCGCAGGTGGGACGCATGGGCACGCTCGACCTGACCGTGCTCGGCGATAGACGTCCCGGCGAAATGGTGGACGTCGCATTGTCGTTTGCCCCCGGCCCGGCGTTGCAGGACCTGCCGGGCAAGCTTGAGGTCACGGCCGCGTTGACGCGCGACGAAGACGATGTCTATGCCACCGACACTCTGAGGATTGTGGCTGGTGATGCCAGCTTTACCGGGACGGCGACGCTGGCTGATCCGCTGGATACGCCGCGTCTCACATTGACAGGCGATGCAGTCAACATGTCGGCGCTTGCCGGTGTGCAGCTTCCTGACACCATCCGTGTGGTCGGG
>JBCBUN010000009.1:0-13861 GCA_039818145.1 Pseudomonadota bacterium | reverse complement strand
CGCGCAACGTCTGGCCCTGATTGACCCGGACCTGCTCACCACCCAAAAGCGCATCGTCAATCTTGGGTTAGAGCTGATGGGTGCCCGCACACTACAGCGTCTGGCCTGTGAGAATGATGCGCGCGGCCATCGCGCCAAGGCGGCAGATACGTTCCGCGCCAATGTAAGAGACAAAGGCCTCAAGGCCGCATTCGCAGAGCGCGACGACAAGTTCGGCGCAAGCTTTGTTGATCCCAGCGCACCCGAACACAGCAAATAATCTCAATCCATCCGGAGCGACACCATGGCAGAAGCCCGAACCTATGACGTCGAGCGTGAGGCGTTCTTCCTGCATTGGACGGAAAAGTCAGCCTTCAAGGAAACCTATGCTGGCGCCATGGATACAGTGGTGGTCGAAGGCCAACATCTGAAACCCAAGGGCTCGACCAGCACGACGGTGCTGGTGTTCATGCATCCAACCGGCACCATGAATCTGCTGCCGATGCCAAACGCGCTTGCTGCCGCCGGCATTCCCTGCCTCACCTGCGGCAGCCGGTATCCGCACAACGACACGGCACTGATCATGGAAAAAGTGATCCTCGATCTGGGTCACTACATCCGCTACGCCAAGGAGAAGCTGGGCTACGAAAAAGTCATTCTCGCTGGGTGGTCCGGCGGCGGGTCTCTGTCCATGTTCTATCAGTCACAGGCCGAGAACCCGACCATCGAAGCAACACCTGCAGGTGACCCCGTAGATGTGGTGGGCGCCGGTCTCATTCCCGCCGACGCTGTGCTCCAGCTTGCTGCCCATGTCAGCCGCGCCATTATTCTGACCGAGTGGTTGGACCCTGCCGTCGCTGACGAGCTCGACCCGGAAAAGCGGATCAAGGAGCTTGATCTCTATGATCCCGACGCGCCGAACCAGCCACCTTACTCAAAGGATTTTCTGGAAACCTACCGCGCCGCCCAGATTGCCCGTTCTCAGCGCATCGACGACTGGGTGCGAGAGAAGCTGGCTCACTTCAAGGCCACAGGACGCGAGAACGAAGAACACTGTTTTGTCGTGTACGGAACAATGGCAGACCCGCGATGGCTTGATCTCACTGTTGACCCGAACGACCGACGAGGACCCAACTGGTGTTTCATGGGCATCCCAAAGACCGTCAATATGATGCCTGCGGGACTTGCACGCTTCAGTTCGCTGCGTGCGTGGCTGTCGCAATGGTCCTACAAGGAAAGCCGGGCGGACGGTCCCAAATGCGCCGCTGGTATCAAGGCGCCGTTCCTTGTGATCGACAACTCGGCGGATGACGGGTGTACGCCAAGTCATGCTGATCGCATCTATGCGGGCATTGGCCATGACGACAAGGAGCGCCACACGATCCAGGGCGCGACCCATTACTATATCGGCCAGCCGGACAAGATGGGCGAGGCCGTGAAGATCATCATCGACTGGCTGGGCCGCAAGAACATGCTGGCCTAGTAAGCTTCGCGACCCATCACATTTCGGTCCCATTCAACACCTAGAACGCCACTCGGGTGCCGGAAGGGGTGTAATCCATGATCACGGCAAAACAGTTCTTTATCTCTGCCACCTTGTGCGCAGCGGTAATTCCATTGGGCGGCATGGCCCAGGCAGGCCTTTTTGAAGCACAGGCCGAGGAGACCGGCCGCTACACGATGGAACCGGTTGATGGCGGCTTTCTCCGGCTGGACACACAGACCGGCACGGTCTCTGTCTGCTCAGGCAGCGGCGACGCGTGGACCTGCACGCCGGCCAAGGACGAACGCTCCAGGCTTGAAGAAGAAAACGCGCAGTTGAAGGCAGACAATCTGGCCCTGCGGGAACAGATCAGTGAGTTGGGCGAAAAGCCAAACGTCACCACCCCTGAAGATGTGGACGCGGCCATGGATGCCTTTGAGACCGTCGCGGAACGCTTCGGGCGCATCATCAAGATCATGCGCCGGGAGATGGAAGAGCTGGATCAGGACCTAAACGCGCCGGTTGATCCAGACACTGACACCGCCAACTAGTCTGCCGGCTACGCGCCGATGCCATCCACAAGCTGACTCTCAAGATGTGCCCGCATGGCATCGGGAATGCCGATGGCCTTGCGCGCCACCAGGTCAAGCGTCACCGCAACTGCCTCAGCGGTGGCAACCGCCTTTCCGGTCTCGACGTCAAACATCCAGTGCGCCCAGGTGTAGGTCTTGGGGCCCACATGTTTGAGGCCGCTGCGCAGGGTGAGAATGTCACCTTCCTTGGGCCAGCTGCGGTAGACGAAACGATATTCAAGCGCAGCGCCGCCGATATTTGGGTCAGCGGAGCGGTCATCACCGCGCGTCTGGGACAGCAGATTGGGGATCGAGTCTGAGACAAGTCCCATGAAGTGCTGCTGGCTCATGAAGCCCTGCGACGTGCACTGCTTCGGTTTCACGACCCCCTGCCATGTATAGACCATACCCATGTCATCCGCCTGCGACAGGGTGGGAGCATCAACCGGTGGACCCATGTCGAGGCCACGGGCCTGGCCGTGCTTTGGCAGATCTACCGTGCGCGTATTGATCGCCGCATCCATGCTGCCGGGAAGAGGCTGCGGCGCCCGGGTGCCTGCGTCCACAAGGATGACATCTGCATTGATGGTTGCCGCCACAGTGCCCGACGCCGAATTGGTCAGTTCTTCATAGACTTTCAGCACGTCACCGTCGCGGCCGGTGATGCCGCCTTCAAGGGTGAGGCCTGCGCCGGGGCGCTGTTCGCGGTGAAACCGAATATGGTGTTCACGCGGCAGCAGCACCGTGTTGGTCTCGCGCGATCGCTGAGGACCATGGCCCAGATGATGCGCCAGCACGTCGAGCCCTTCATTGGCCTTGGCCACATAGAACTGCACGTTCATGTGCCCCATGTCGTCACATTCCCATGTCTGCACACTTGAGCGCAGCAGCGGCACCAGATTGGTCATCAAAGAAACTCCGAATACGAATTAAGCAAAATCAGTTTGGGGTATGGGTGGCTTCACGGCGCGGCGTGTGGACAGATCCATCATCACCCCCACGCCTTCAGCAATGAAGCAGCACGCGCCGGTGACGGCATCGAACCCCACATGTTTGTAGTGCAGCGCCTTACCGGTCGGTGGCGTGAAGCCCGTTACAATCTCAATTGCCCGACCCGGCGGCGCAGGGGCCAGGCGCGTAACACGCAGCTCCAGCGAGGCTGTGCCAAGCCCTGCTTCCGCTTGCTGTCGGCGACCAAAGCCCACAAGCGACCAAAGATGTGCCTGCGAGCGAGAGACACGCTGCAAGAAGGCAGGGATCGTCATCTTGTCATGCAGGCAGTCAGCTTCCTGGATGGTGGAAAGATGCGTTCGTGTCAGGCCCTGCGCTTTTGCGTCCGCCAGAGAAAGGGCGCTCGGCGCGTCCTGTGTAATCGAGCGCGGCTTCGCATCTTCGCTGATCTCGGCGGACGGTGCGTCCGGCGCGCGACCGGACCCGTAGGTGCTTAGCGCCGTCGCGCAGACGAGACCCGTGCCGACATTCTCGATGCTGTGCATGAGTTGGTCGCTGCCTGTGGAGGCGGACATAACCCTCACGCGGTCGCCGGTGAGCATCTCTTTGTGAAATCGCAGATGCATCTGCAGGGGAATGTTGTGGCGGCTTTCACTGCCACCATTGAGCGCGGTCAGGACGCGTGCGCCGGCTTCAGCCTTGGCGGCATAGTGCTGGATGTTCATGTGCCCCATCTCATCGCACTCCGCGACAGAGACAGCGCTCAGATAACTTTCAATCATGCGGAGGGTCTTGGCAGGTAGGGAGGATGGAAGGTTCGCAGCCAGTATGGCACGTCAGCGTTCAGCCTGTCAGATTTGAAAAAGCCGGATTTGGAAGAGGTCACATGAAGCGGGCTATCAAGGCGTCTGTCACATCGGCTTCTTTCACATCCAATGACGCAAATCGCCCGCTGCCGGAGAGCAGGGCGACGCCGACAAGGGCCGACCACAAGCCGATGGTATCCAGTGCCCGCGCGGAGGTCCCTCCATCTCTCACGCCACCCTCTGCGACTGATTGGTCAAGCAAACGAAGAATGACGATGATGCGGCCTGTGAGGGCACGTTCCGTGTCTTCGGGAACGTCTCCGCGCCGTGCAGCGGTCAGTAGAGGGACCACACGCTGGAGTACCGGCACGCAGGTTTTGGCCTTGTCCGCAAGTGAAGTGTCCGGCTGCAAACGGAGTTTACGTCCGAGTTGGTCAATCTCGTCTACGGCAAGGGCGGCGAGCAACGCTTCCTTCGACACGAAGTAACTGTAGACCGATCCAGCGGTATACCCGGCGTGTGTAGCGACGGCGCGCATGGTGAGACCGGTAATGCCAACATCGCCGAGAATGTCCCGCGCCGCATCGCGGATGCGGGCCGCACGCACCTCTTTGCCCTCGGCCTTGCGGACATCGCGGGCAGCCTTGACGGCGGTATCAACCATGATCCTGCTCCTGCGTGAGTTCTTAGAATTTGTACGGGTTACTGCTGACGCCCGGCGCGATCGGGTCACCTCCGTCCCGCTCGAAAATGGCCTGTTTGAAGCCAACATCTTCGGCGCGCTTCTTGAACCACATGCCTTCAGCGCTGTGCCGCGCGACACCATCCATGAGCGTCGCCACCATCTGTGTGGTCTCAAGGCCCATGTTTGAATAGGCCTGATTGATCATTATCTTCTGCATCATCAGCTGGTTACGCGGGACACCGGCCATGCGCTGCGCGAGCTCTTCGACGCGGGCGTTCAGTTGATCTGACGGGACGGCTTCAAGGACCAAGCCCATCTCGACGGCTTCGCGGCCAGTAATGAGGTCGCCGGTCAAAAGCATCCGTTTGGCTTTTTCCGGCCCCAGGCGATAGACCCACATTGCCGTGGTGGGGCAGCCCCATACCCGTGCGGGCGGATAGCCGATGCGGGCATCTTCCGCCATCACCACCATGTCGCATGCCAGTGCAATGTCGCTACCGCCGGCAACAGCGGCGCCATGCACTTTGGCGATAGTCGGCTTGTTGGAGCGCCACAGGCTCATGAAGTCCTGCGTGTTGGCGAACATCATGTCAAAGTCGACCAGCGGGTCCCACGGCTGGCCTTGTGCGTCCGCGGCCTGCGCGCCCGGGTCGTTGGGAGCGCGCCGCTCGGCGAAGTCCGTCAGGTCATACCCCCCACAGAACCCTTTGCCCGCTCCCTGGAGCACAATGACATGGGCCTCGTGGTCATAATTTGCATGATCGACAGCCGCCGCGATTTCGCGGGGCATCCCGCGCGCGATGGCATTGAATCTGTCAGGCCGGTTGAGGGTGATCGTCGCAATGCGACCGGTACGTTCATAGAGCAGATGGTCAAATTTCGGAACGGATTCAGACATCGCGACCTCTTTTTACTAAATATCAGTCAATATATTGAACATTGTTTAATAATATGGATGAAGAGTCAATTTTCAGGGGACGTGCGGTCATGTGGGCGCGACTAAATGGGGCGAGGAGACAGTGTTGAAGAGGGCACAAGGCTGGAAAATGAACAGCGTTCAATTTCGACTTGTTTATGGTGAAAATCTAGAGAAGTCTCTGGAAAAACCGATCGATCTGGGCCAGGGCCTTTTCGGCAAGTTCACCGGGAAAGGCAATGAATCCATGGGCTCCGCCGGGATACACACCCAGTTCCGCCTTGTTGCCTGCTGCCATCCATCGGCCATGCATGAACAAGGTGTCGTCCAGCAAGCCGTCGCGTGTCCCGACAACAAAAAGGGCGTCCGGCATGGCGCCAAGATCTCCATAAAGGGGTGAGATATCCGGTGACCGCAGATCAGACCCATCCGGAATGAACCGGTCCACGAAATGGGTGACATCGCGAGTTGAGAGGGTCGGCCCGGTGTCCCCGAATGCCCGCATGCTCGGCGTCATGCCAAGATCAAAACAGCCAAACGTCAGATTTGCCCCTTTGAACGGCGTCATGCCGTGACGCTCTTTCAGTCTCTGCAGTGTCACAGCCGCCAAATGTCCGCCGGCGGATTCGCCGCCAATAAAGAGCGGACCGGCTGAGAACTCGGCTGCATTGCGCACCAGCCATAAGGCGGCAGCTTCGCAATCGTCGGGTCCGGCAGGATAGGGGTGCTCCGGCGCCAGACGATACTCAACCGAAATACAAGCCAGTCCGCATGTATCTGCCAGCCGTTCCAGCAGCGAATCCTGCTGATTTGCACCCCCAAAAACCCAGCCGCCCCCATGCAGATGCAGATAGGCGCCGCGCGCCTGACCTTGCTCACCTTCCGGCTCAATGATGTGCAGCGTGATCTTGCCGCCAGGGCCGTCAATTTCGATGTCCCGCGCCCGCTCGCTGACAGGTGCTGCCGGAAACGGTCCTTCGCCGCGCTCCCGCATGGCGCGTGCTTCTGCGGCTGGCATCGACCACGGGTCAGCGGCCTTGGATACAAGGTCCATGATCACCGCGTTGATTTCGTCTGTTTCCTTGCTCACGGCGCCAGACATGAAAAGGGCCGGGTTGAGAACTGTCGGTTCAGGCGGAATGGTCATGGCGATCACCTTTGAGACTGAGTCGATTTTCAATGGTCGAAGCTTAACGCCAAGCTCCGTCTGGCACATCCCGCCCCTCAGATAGCTGCTGCGGGGCGCCGGGCGGCCTAAGCGGCAGTGGCAATCCCGCCAGATTGTCAGTGTGCGCGAATGCCGCACTGCATCCCGCAGGGCCGGTGACGCAGATCAATTACCCGCCGGTCAGCGCGTCCGAAAATGCCCTCATGGTTGACACACCATTCAATGAAAGAGGGGGACCGGCATCATGCAGTCCAAACACATCGTCAACACTCTCGCGGCCGCGCTTCTTGGCGCAACGGCCCTCACAATGCCTACCTTCGCCGCTGCCGAAGACGGCGCATCAGAAAAAAGTCCGTGGCAAATTCGCGCCCGCGTCATCGGTGTTATCCCCGATGAGGATTCAAGCCTCACACCAAACATCGGCAGCGTGGATGCTGACGGGGCGGTGGTTCCGGAAATCGACATCACCTATTTCTTCACCCCCAATATCGCAGCCGAGCTGATTGCAGCGACGTCACCCCATGACATGAAGGTGAACCTCAACGGCGGTGGCTCGCTTGATCTCGGTGACGTGTGGGTGCTGCCACCCACCCTGCTGCTGCAGTATCACTTCCTGCCTGATGGTCAGGTTCGCCCCTATGTGGGTGCCGGCATCAACTACACGCATCTTTACAACGCGGACGATACGCCCGGCACAAGCGTGGATTATGACGGCGGCTTCGGTTGGGCGCTTCAGGCGGGTGTCGATGTTCCCATCGGCGGCAACTGGTCCTGGAACCTCGACGTAAAGAAAATCTTCGTCAACGTGGAAGCCACCGTGAACAGCGCCGTAAAGGCAGATGTGGATCTTGATCCATGGGTTGTCGGTACCGGTATCGGCTACCGCTTCTAAGCCAGAGACCCCATCAAAATGAGAAGGGCGACGATCACATGATCGCCGCCCTTTCTTTTTTGCGTCTGTGAGCCGACGTTCCTAGTGGCTGTGAGCTACTCCTGCGCCCGTCGGCACGCGGATGTCTTCCACCATGTCCTGAACTTCCGCCGGTGGGGCTGCGGTAAACATCCGCACCGCAAAGGCGACGAGGAAGTTAAGCACCATGCCGACGGTTCCGATGCCTTCCGGCGAGATACCCAGGAACCAGTGCTCTGACGAGTTGAGGTCAGGCGACACGAATTTGAAGAACACGATATAGGCGAAGGTGAAGGCGAGGCCCGTCACCATGCCGGCGATCGCACCCTCGCGGTTCATACCGCGCATGAAGATACCCATCAGGATGGCCGGGAAGAACGATGCCGCAGCAAGCCCGAAGGCAAACGCCACAACCTGCGCCACAAACCCCGGCGGATTTATCCCCAGATACCCGGCCACAATGATGGCGGTTGCTGCTGCGATCCGGGCATATAGCAGCTCCTGCTTGTCAGTGATCTGCGGCATCAGCGTCTTCTTCATCAGGTCATGACTGACCGATGTCGAAATCACCAGCAGCAGACCCGCTGCCGTCGACAGCGCGGCCGCAAGACCGCCGGCCGCAACGAGGGCAATCACCCAGCCGGGAAGCGCTGCGATCTCCGGGTTTGCCAGGACGAAGATATCCCGGTCCACATAGATCTCGTTTGCGCTGTCCGTGGGGGTATTGGTGACCACACGCTCACCACTGGCACCACGTTCGTCACCGTCGAACTGGGGTGAGCCACTGAACGGTGCGCCTGCGCCATAGCTGATGATGCCGTCGCCGTTCTTGTCCATCCAGCCGATAAGCCCGATCTGCTCCCAGTTTTTCAGCCAGGCGGGAGCTTCCGTGTACTGCGTATTGTTGACCGTATCGATGAAGTTTATGCGGGCAAACGCGGCCACGGCAGGTGCGGTCGTGTAGAGCAGGGCAATGAAGATCAGTGCCCAAAGTGCCGACTTGCGGGCGTCAGATACCTTCGGCACCGTAAAGAAGCGCACGATCACATGCGGCAGGCCGGCAGTGCCGACCATCAGCGCAAAGGTGATGGCAAAGACGTCGATGACAGCCTTTGATCCTTCCGTATAGGCCGTGAATCCGAGATCCACGAGGGTGGCATCGAGTTTGGCTAATACCGACATGCCTGAGCCGTCGGCCATTGTCGAACCCAGCCCAAGCTGCGGGATGGGATTGCCGGTGACCAGAATGGAAATGAAGATCGCAGGCACCAAATAGGCGAAGATCAGGACGCAATACTGCGCAACCTGGGTGTAGGTGATGCCTTTCATGCCGCCCAGCACGGCATAGACGAAGACCACTGCCATGCCGAGAACAACACCCATCGTGATATCCACCTCAAGGAACCGCGAAAACACGATGCCGACACCGCGCATCTGCCCGGCCACATAGGTAAATGAGATGAAGATCAGGCAGATGACACCGACAATACGGGCGGTTGATGAGTAGTACCGTTCACCGATGAAGTCCGGGACCGTGAACTGGCCGAACTTGCGCAGATAGGGCGCAAGCAACAACGCCAGAAGCACGTAGCCGCCGGTCCAGCCCATGAGGTAGACGGAGCCGTCATAGCCGGCAAAAGCAATGATGCCGGCCATGGAGATGAAGCTGGCCGCACTCATCCAGTCAGCAGCGGTCGCCATGCCGTTGGCAACGGGATGGACGCCGCCCCCTGCCACATAGAACTCACTTGTGGAGCCAGCGCGCGACCAGATGGCGATGCCGACATAGAGCGCGAAAGACGCGCCAACGAAGATGTAAATAAGTGTTTGCGTTTCCATTGGTGTTCCCCCTTTCCCGATCTAGTCGTCGTCGACGCCGTAGCGCCGGTCGATGCGCTTCATTGCAAACACGTAGTACGCAATGAGGCCGATAAAGACGTAGATCGAGCCCTGCTGGGCCCACCAGAAACCAAGCTTGAATCCGAAGAACTGAATGCTGTTGAGCGGTTCCGCGAACAGGATGCCGAAACCGAAGGACACAACGAACCAGACAGTCAGAAGCAGGCCGAGCAACCTCAGATTGGCGTGCCAGTAGCCGCGCACATTCTGTTCGCTCAGAACTTCCGTGTCGTGATGATCATGGGCAGGCATGTTGCCGCCCTCATGATGGTAGACGGTCTTGTCTCCATCGCCTCCCTGCGAATTGGACATCAGCATCCCTCCCTAGCTTAGCCCGCATGGATTCTTGTCAGTTTTGCAAAAGCCTAACGGCAGAAAACCCAAAAGGATACCGGGTGGACCTTGACCTGGATCAAGACTTGCGCGGTGCGATGAGCAATACATCGCGGATGAGTGCAGTGACCGAGTCCGGATCATCTGCCTTGCTCTTTGGCGCGAGTTTCCGAATTTCAGGCGACAGGCTGAAGACCGTGCCGGCGATGGAAACAATCGAATAGTACAAAAGCGTTGGGTCGCCGGGGCGCACCAGACCTGCATCCTGGCCCTCTTTGATCAGGGAAATCGTGTTGTCATAGAACCGACGAAGGTGGGTTTCGACCAGCCAGGTCAACCGATCGCTGTCATGCTTGCCTTCATGCAGGATGATGCGATGCAGATCAGCGTCTGTAGCAAACGCATCTACCAGGGCGCGAACAGGGGTCATCAGTCGCGTTTCATAATCTGCGTCATCAGCCATCTGGGCTGAAGCATCAGTGAAGCACTGCTCCAGACGTGCAGAGACGTAATCCACAACCGCGCGCCAAAGGTCTTCCTTCGAGGCAAAGTGATACAGCAGGAGGCTCTGGGCGACGCCCGCGGCTTCGGCAATCCGTCGCGTGCTCGCCGCCTCAAATCCCGCTTCTGCAAACCGGGATTTGGCGGAATCCAGAATGCGTTCCCGCGCCCGTTCCTTTGACAGTTTCTGAGTAATTGTCCCGTTCCTTCTGGCGTGAGTGCCCAGATAGATACCCCAAACATTGATCGCATGATCAGAAAAACTTGATCAACTGATCAGGGCTGGCTAAGTTTGATCAATCGATCAGTAAATCTGCAGCCAGGACGCGGCCTATGCAACGTGCGACCCACCTTCTCAATGAACTTCATGCGACACGCTTCACCGGGGACGAACCCAGCTATGCCCTCGTCGTATCCCATGGCATCGGCGCCCATGGCGGCATCTACGACGTGTTCTGTGAACACCATGCCACCCGCGGAGCGGACATCTGGTCTTACGACGCGCCGGGGCATGGCAAATCCACCACAAACCGTCCACGCGGGCAGTGGACGATGAAGGAGTGGGCGCAGGCGAGCCGCGACTGGGCAACTCATGTAAAGCAGCAGACCGGCCTTCCGGTTTTCACCCTTGGCTCAAGCCTCGGCGTTGCAGCGGCCATTTCCGCCGTCAATTCCAGCGACGTGACCGGAGCCATCTGCATGGGGTCACCAGCGGTACCTGGCGCACCCATGTTCAAGGCCTTGGGGGAAGCGTGGCGCAGCGAACCTGTAAAGCAGGTGCTTGGTCAGCTGGGCCGTGCCGCACGGCTCGACATCAATATCTTTTTCAATTTCGACGAAGACTACGGCTACGCGGGTGCAGGTGAGCAAAAGCAGCTCGACCCCTGGAACACCTGGTCCTACGACCTGGACTCCTGGGCATCTTTTTTTCAGTACGACCCGGAACAGCCGCCGGAAAAAAACACCAAGCCCGTGCTTTATACAGCAGGCGAAAAAGACCCGAGCTTTCCGCCAGACGTCATCAAGCTAGCGGCATCGGCCATAGGCGGCCCGGTCACTGTCAAAATTTTCGAGGATGCCGGGCATCAGCTTATGCTGTTTGAGACCGCCCGTTTTTCGGACGCCGTCCATGACTTCTGCCTGTCGGCCCTCAACGGTAAGGATGCCTGATCATGGTAAAACCAAACGCTCTTCATCACCTGGCGCTTTCAACCGGTGACATGAAAACGCAGATCGAGTTCTTCACCGACGTACTGGGCATGGAGCTGGTTGCACTCTACTGGATGCACGGTGTTGAAGGCGCATGGCACGGCTTTCTCAAACTCAACGACAACTGTGCCGTTGCCTTTGTGCATACGGACAAGAACCAGAAAATTGACCCGGTCATGGGTGTGTCCCATGCGGGCAACCCAGGCGAAAGCTCAGCGCCGGGAACGATGCAGCATCTTGCTCTCAATGTGGACAGCACAGCTGACCTCATTGCCATGCGCGACCGTATCCGCTCCCGCGGCGTGCCTGTGTTTGGTCCAATCCACCATGGATTTTGCTCGTCGATCTATTTTGCAGGCCCTGAAAACCTGTCCCTCGAAGTCGCCACCTCAGCTGACGTTGAGCACCCCCTTTCCAGCGACTTGTGGATTGATCCGGAAGTGGCGGAACTGGCTGGCATCTCCGCAGAGGACCTCAAGCGCTACAGGGCGCCTGCATCTTATGATGGCGCCAATGGCGATGTGCCGCAGCCCGAATATGACGCATCAAAACCGCATCAGTTCTATCCCAGGGAAGTATATGATCTGATGCTGGGCACACCGGACGAAACGCTGACACAAGCGGCCAGCGAGACGACGCCGCCGGGATTGGCACCCGCGTCAAAGCACCAGTGAAAGTAGTGACCGTATGAAGGCCATCATCGCAGGCGGCGGCATCGGCGGACTGACCGCGGCCCTGGCCTTCCGGCACTTTGGCTGGGAGGTCGAGGTCTACGAGCGCGCACCCGAACTGGGCGAAGTCGGCGCGGGTATCCAGATCAGCCCCAACGGCATGAAAGTGCTGCGGGCACTCGGCCTTGAAGACCGGGTGGCCAAAAACGCCTTTGAGCCCGAAGCACTGGAAATGCGCATGGGCCGCTCCGGGCGTCAGATTTTTCGGGTGCCCGTGGGTGATGCCGCGGTAGACCGCTGGGGCGCTCCCTATCTACATGTCTACCGGGCGGATCTGGTAGAGGCCCTTGCTGCCGAGCTTGAAGATCGTGCGCCCGGAAGTGTGCATCTCTCGTCAGCAGTAACCGGTTACGACCAATCGGCCAACGGTGTCACAGCCCTGACCGACAAAGGCACATCCGCTGAAGGTGAGGTGCTTATCGGTGCGGACGGCATTCATTCTGCAATCCGCACACAGATGCTGGGACCCGAACAGCCCGTCTTCACCGGCAATGTAGCATGGCGTGCGGTGGTGCCCATGGAAAAACTCGGCGACCTGACCCCACCGCCGACGGCGTGTATCTGGCCTGGCCCCGGCCGCCACGCGGTTACCTATCGGTTGCGGCGAGGCACCCTGGCCAATCTTGTCGGAGTTGTTGAGCGCGACGACTGGCGCGGCGAAAGCTGGACGGAGCAGGGCACCCGTGAAGAAGCACTGGCGGACTTTGCCGGATGGCACCCGATCGTCACCAATCTGATTGAGCAAGCAGACGCACATTTCCGTTGGGCGCTATTTGACCGTGCACCTCTCAAGCAATGGAGCGACGGTCGCGTCACGCTGATGGGCGACGCGGCGCACCCCACATTGCCCTTCATGGCGCAGGGCGCCGTGATGGCAATTGAAGACGCGTTTGTTTTGGCTCGAGCGTGTGCGGAGTCTCCGACCGACATTCCGTCAGCGCTTGAGCGCGTCTATGCATCGCGCATCAAACGAACCAGCGGCGTGCAACTGGGGTCGCGGGCGAATGCGGCCACCTTCCACAAGCCGACGACCGCTTCACAACTCGTAACCTACGGTCCCATGTGGCTCGCAGGGCGTATCGCGCCAAACATCGTGCGCGCTCGTCAGGACTGGCTCTATACGGAAGACGTGACCGCGTAAGGCGAAGAGTCTTACAGACCCAGTTGCCGTGCCGTCAGATCACGCATGATTTCCTCTGAGCCGCCGCCAATCGCATTGACGCGTACTTCGCGATAGATGCGTTCCACACGGCCACCGCGCAGATAGCCATTGCCGCCGAGGATCTGCATGGCTTCACGCGCGCAGAACTCCATGGTTGTCGTTGCCTGCACCTTGAGCATGCTGAGATCAGCCACCGGTGTTTCACCCTGAGCAACGCGCCACGCGCAAATCTCTAGGTAAGCCTGTGTCGCCTGAATGCGCTGATACATGTCTGCGATCTTGTGGCGGATCACCTGATGGTCGGCCAGCCGCTTGCCGAACGTGGTGCGCTCACGCGCCCAGGCTGCGGCATCTTCAAGGCAGACCCGCGCCATGGCATTGGCACCGGCCGCCATGCCCAGCCGTTCACCATTGAAGTTCATCATGATGCCGATGAAGCCGTTGTTCTCGGTGCCGATCAGGTTTTCTTTCGGCACTTTCACATCATCAAAATACAGAGCAGCTGTGTGCGTCGCCGACGAGCGCGGGGGCGTGGGGGGCGGGCGCGAGTAGCCGG